>JAHFGN010000078.1 GCA_023247415.1 Candidatus Omnitrophota bacterium | reverse complement strand
TGCACTGCTGGGTGTTGGAGGCAACCTATAATATAAGAGGGCCGTTCGATAAACCTGTGGACAAGACCATCTGGTTCGTCCTGCGGCTAAAGGCGTTTCCTGACGCGGCCTTCGTGTTCAAACGCCAGTATTCGCGGCCGCAGCCTGGGTCCACATCGAGTCATTGGCTGGAGCAGACAAACCTTAAATATTAAAGGCAGTTATGATATAATAGCGCATTAATACACATATGAATATCTGTATCGCGGGGTCAGGATATGTGGGGTTGGTGACAGGCGCGTGTTTCGCGGATCTGGGCAATAATGTCATATGCATGGATAATGACAAGGCCAAGATCGCCAAACTAAAAAAAGGTATAATACCTATATACGAGCCGGGCTTAGAAGAGCTCGTCAAGCGCAACAAGAAAGAAGGCCGCCTCAAGTTCACATCGAGTCTCAGGGAGGCAGTGAGGGCGTCGGGCGTGATATTCATCTGTGTCGGGACGCCGCCCAGGGGTAACGGCGAGGCCGATTTGAGCTTTGTGGAGCATGTCTCAAGAGAGATAGCGCTCTCCATGCCCTCATACAGGCTTATCGTAGAAAAGTCCACAGTCCCTGTCAATACCGGGGAATGGGTCGCGCACACCATAAAGGTATTCAACAAGAGAAACATAAAATTCGACGTCGCCTCAAATCCGGAGTTCTTGCGGGAAGGACAGGCAATCGAGGACTTCATGCATCCGGATAGAATCGTGATAGGGGTGGAGTCGGATAGGGCGCGGGATATACTCTTAGAATTATATAAGCCGCTTAACGCCCCCATGGTGATAACAGACATAAAGAGCGCCGAGCTTATAAAACACGCCTCCAATTCATTCCTGGCAACGAAGATATCCTTTATAAACGCGATTGCCAATATATGCGATACTGTCGGCGCTGATGTTGTGGAGGTTGCCAGGGGCATGGGCCTGGACCGGCGTATAGGCAGTAATTTCTTAAGCGCCGGCATTGGATTCGGAGGGTTTTGCCTGCCCAAGGACCTCTCCGCTTTTGTGAGGATCGCTGAAAAGCTCGGTTACGACTTCGGGATATTAAAAGAGGCCCAGCGGGTGAATGACAACCAGAGGAGGCTCTTGATAAAGAAGATAACCACGCTCCTGTGGAATCTGCCGAAAAAGACAATAAGCGTATTGGGCTTGTCATTCAAGCCGGATACCGATGACATCAGATACTCTCCGGCCCTGGACATAGTAACGCTTCTGCGCGCCGAGGGCGCGCATATAAAGGTATATGACCCAAAGGCTATGCCCAAGGTAAAGAAGCTCTTGGGAGGCGGCGTGGAATTTTGCGAAGACGCCTACAGCGCGGCCAGGTCCAGCGATTGCCTTATAGTGGCGACAGAGTGGAATGAATTCAAGGAGCTGGATTTTAAAAAGATAAAACGGCTGATGAGACAGCCTGTTGTAATCGACGGCAGAAATATCTACGACCCAAAGGATATGAGGGCCCTTGGGTTCAAATATGCCGGCATAGGCAGAGGCAATAAATGATAGACGGGGTTAAGGTCAAAAAGCTTAAACCGATACCCGATGAGCGCGGCCGTCTTATGGAGATATTGAGGAAAGACGACGAGGTCTTCGAGAAGTTCGGCCAGGTATACATGACTACCGCGCTCCCCGGCGCTGTCAAGGCGTGGCATTATCACAAAAAGCAAGATGACAACTTCGCCTGCGTCCATGGAAAAATAAGACTCGCCCTCTATGACTCTCGAAAGAGCTCGCCGACATATAAAGAGATAAATGAGTTTTTCCTTAGCCTGGAAGAGCCGATATTAGTGCACATACCAAAGTTGGTCTATCACGGGTTCAAGGGTGTAAGCGGCTGCGAGGCGATAGTCATAAATACGCCGACGCATTCCTATAATTACAGGAGCCCGGATGAATTTCGTCTCGATCCTTACGACAACAAAATTCCATATGATTGGAGAAAATAGGTTATGGAACTAAAAGGCGTCATATTAGCAGGCGGGCTGGGCAAGAGGCTGTTTCCGCTGACCAAGGTGACCAATAAACATCTCCTGCCCATATACTGCAAGCCCATGATATATTATCCTATCCAGACGCTGGTGGACGCCGGCATAAAGGATATTCTGATCGTTACAGGCGGAAGGCATGCGGGAGAGTTCCTCAGGCTCCTGGGCAATGGAGCCGAATTTGGGCTGAAACATATAAACTACACATATCAGGAGGGAGAAGGCGGCATAGCGGAGGGCTTGAGTCTCGCGGAGCATTTTGCCGATAACAACAGGATAGCGGTTATCCTGGGCGACAATATAATTGAGAAGGGGATAAAAAAATACGTCGATGAGTTTATGGCTCAGTCTGGAGGCGCGCGGATCCTGATAAAGAAGGTGAAGGACCCTCAGCGTTTTGGCGTGGTTGAATTCAAGGGGAGGAAGATCGTCTCGATCGATGAGAAGCCGAAAAGGCCAAAATCAGATTACGCTGTCACCGGCATATATATGTACGACGCGGCTGCCTTCAATATCATAAAAACCCTGAAGCCGTCCAGGCGGGGGGAGTTGGAGATAACGGATGTCAATAATGCCTATCTGAAGCGGGGCGAGCTCGAATACAGCGTATTGGACGGCTGGTGGACAGACTCCGGCACGTTCGATTCTCTTTTAAGGGCGAATAATTTAGTAGCGAAAAAACAGAAAACAGAGAACAGAAAACGTAACAGTCCAGTGTTATAAGAAGCTCGACGAGACTCGTCATTGCGAGCCACGAAGTGGCGAAGCAATCTAAAAACAAGATTGCTTCGTCGCCCGACGGTAAATACAAAGGCTCCTCGCAATGACGGCCGGAGTTTCTTCAAACACTGATCTGTTACCAGAAAACAGAGAACAGAAAACACGAATTAGTTATCCTATCTGTATTCACTGGATTTAAAAATGAGTTTTAGATCTGTTTTCTGACATCTGTTGTCTGTTTTCTGAAAGAGTGGCTATCATGAGATTATTGGTGACCGGGGGAGCTGGGTTCATCGGCTCCAATTTTATTAGGCATATCCTCTCCACATACAGCGATTGCAGGATCGTCAATCTCGATAAGCTCACATATTGTGGAAACCGCGAAAATTTAAAAGACATCGAGGCCAATAAGAATTATGAATTCGTAAAGGGCGATATCGCTGACGAGCGATTGGTTAGGAGACTCGTAAAGGATTGCGATGTTATATTGAACTTCGCGGCCGAGAGTCACGTCGACAGGTCCATAGAGGACCCATCTGAATTCATCAGGACAAACGTCTACGGCGTCTACACCTTGCTTGAGGCGGCAAAGAGATATATGACGAAGATGTTTGTTCAAGTTTCAACCGATGAGGTCTTTGGCAGCATAGAAAAAGGCTCATTCCGCGAGGACGACGCCCTTCGTCCGAATAGCCCATATTCCGCGACAAAGGCCTCAGGCGATCTCCTGGCCAGGTCTTATTTTGCAACCTATAAACTGCCGGTCATAATCACAAGAAGCTCAAATAATTTTGGGCCATATCAGTATCCGGAAAAGATAATCCCGCTTTTCATAACGAATGCCCTGAAGAATAAGAAGCTCCCGGTCTACGCGGACGGCATGAATGTCAGGGAATGGCTGTATGTCCTCGATAACTGCGAGGCAATAGACGTTGTCATGCGCAAGGGCGCCCCTGGCGAGATATATAATATCGGCAGCGGCCATGAGACGACCAATTTAGAATTGACTTACGCCATCATAGACATCCTCGGGAAGGATAAGAGCCTTATAGAGTTTGTCAAAGACAGGCCCGGCCATGATAAGCGTTATTCCCTGGATATTGCCAAGATGCGGTCGCTCGGCTGGAGGCCCAGGCATGATTTCAAGGAGGCCTTGAGATTAACTGTGGATTGGTACAGGCAGAATGAGACGTGGTGGCGCGAGGGGTCGAATGCCTAAAAGACATAAAATATTGATAACAGGCGCTGGCGGCATGCTCGGCGCAGATCTTTGGAGGGAATTGCACGGAAAA
>JAHFGN010000007.1:13887-38212 GCA_023247415.1 Candidatus Omnitrophota bacterium | reverse complement strand
TTGTCGGATGCCTTGTGCTAATCGGGTGGCTGTTCGATATTCCGGCCCTGAAGAGCATCCTGCCGCGATTTGTCACGATGAAGGCGAATACGGCGCTCGCCTTTATTTTAACCGGCGCCGCCCTTTGGATTTTATCTTCGGGGACTCCGAAAAGCCGCATACAGAGATTCCTTCGCCTCATCGCTTATGCAGCCGCGTCAATAGTTCTCCTTACAGGCCTTATTACCTTGAGCGAATATGTCTTCGGCGCGGATCTCGGCATTGACCAGTTATTGTTCAGGGAAGCCAAGACGACTGCCGCAGCATCGTTTCCCGGAAGAATGGCGCCTGTCACGGCGTTCAATTTTATCTTAATCGGAGCGGCGTTCCTTCTTATCAATGCCAAGGCCAAACCCATCTTTGCGTTAAGCCGATTTTTCATTTTCCTGCTAGGGATTATATCTTTTTCGGCGTGCCTCGGCTATATCTACGGCGTCCCCGCGCTCTACGGCTTTTTGCCATATACCTCGGTGGCCCTCCATACCGCGGTTGCGTTCTTCGCGGTCTTTATAGGCGCCCTTTGCGCCCGGCCGGATCAAGGGATAATGGTTGTCCTGGCAAGCGATACATCCGGCGGGATATTGCTGCGTCGGGCTATGCCTGCGGCTGTCTTCGCGCTTGTCTTTCTGGGCTGGGCCAGGTTATTGGGTCAGCGCCTGGGGTTTTACGAAATCGAGATGGGAATAGCGTTATTAGTGACAGCGACTGTCAGCGTCATCATGATCGTCGCTTTTACTACGTCAAAGGCGCTTTTTTCCATTGATAAAATACGCGTTCACCAGGAAGAAGAGTTTCGCAAACTCCACACCGCAGTGGAACAAAGCCCGGCCGCGACCATAATTACAGATAGAGATGGGGATATAACATATGTGAATCCGAAATTCACCTGGATGACAGGATATTCCTTGAGCGAGATAAAAGGGAAAAATCCCAAATTTTTAAAATCGGGCGAGCAGCCATTGGAATTTTACAGAGATATGTGGCAGACCACCACCACCGGCAGGGAATGGAGGGGAGAGTTCCACAACAAGAGGAAGGATGGCGAGCTCTACTGGGCATTCGCGTCTATCTCTCCCATAGTGGATCGAGAAGGCAAAATCGTGAATTTTGTGGGGGTCGAAGAGGACATCACTGAACGGAAGCGTCTTGAGCGAGCTCTCCAAGCGGCAAACGAGAGACTTAGAAGATTGGATAGGATTAAGGATGAGTTTGTGGCCACTGTCTCCCACGAATTGAGGACCCCCATGTCCATTGTCCAGGAGAGTATTTCCCAGGTTGTAGAAGGCATGCATGGAAATATAACCCCGGAGCAGAGGCATTTTCTTTCGTTGTCTTTAGAAAATATTACACGTCTGGGGAAGATAATCAACAATCTTTTGGACATCTCCAAGATTGAGACGGGAAAGGTTGAGCTCAAGAGGGAGCAGGTTGATATGGCGGGGTTGGCCAGAGGCGTCATATCAGATTATAATTCAAGAGCCAGGGCGAAGGCCCTGGAGATAAAAGCCGAGCTTCCCCAAGAAGGCGTAAGCCTTTACATAGACAGAGACAAGATCGTCGAGGTATTCTCAAATTTAATAAATAACGCCGTTAAATTTACCGAAAAAGGCTCTATCACTGTGTCAGTGGTAGATAAAAAGAGCTGCGTTGAGTGCAGCGTTCAAGATACTGGCATAGGCATAGAAGGGGCGGACATGGATAAGGTATTCGGCAAATTTGAGCAATTCGGAAGTCTGCCCGGTCCGGGTGAGAAAGGCACTGGTCTGGGCCTCTCGATATCAAAGGGTATAGTGGAGCTGCACAGCGGGAAGATCTGGGTGGAGAGCAAAGCCGGAGAAGGATCCAAGTTTACCTTTTCTCTTCCACGGCGGACTCCTCAGGAAATATTCATGAAATATATCACGAAAGAGGAGGGCTACAGTAAGGCTAAAGGATCAAAGATATGCCTCGTTATCGTATCCATTGCGGAGTTCGAGAAACTGAAGAGTGAATTCGGCGCGGAGAAGTTCGGCTCCATCCTAAAAGGGGTGGAGAACGCGCTGAAGAAAGCTGTCAGACGGGCTGGAGATGTGGTTGAAAAGGATACCGGCGAGCTTGCGGTTTTGCTAGTAGATTGCGGGAAAGAGACTGCCTTGAGGGTGGAGGGGAGGCTGGAGGAGGCCCTGGAGGAGTATTTGAGCCGGGAGAGGCTGTCGGGCAAGGTTAAGTTGAGATTTGAATTGGAGGCGTATCCCGAAGACGCCAAGAGCTACGAGGAGCTTATTAAGAAGGTCAAGAAGACTTAGGCATTGACGATTTATCCAGCAGTATGATATAGTAACAAAATATATGGCTAATCTGAATATATGTATAATCGGAGACGGCGGCTGGGGCACTACATTGGCTATTCACCTCGCCAGGAAAGGATTTAAAACAAGACTTTGGGGCGCGTTTCCTGATTATATCAATGTATTGAAAGAGACCCGGGAGAATATAAAATTCCTTCCTGGAGTCAAGATTCCGGAGGGCGTATCCATAACGGCGTCATTAGACGAGGCGGCTGAAGCGGCAGACCTTATGATATTGGCTGTCCCGTCCCAGCATATGCGCGGGGTGGCTACCAGACTAAAAATATACGACCTTAAAAACGCGCTATTTGTGAATTGCGCCAAGGGGATTGAAAATGAGAGCTTGAAAAGGATGTCAGAGGTCGTTCAGGAAGTCCTGAAGCCGAAAGGCCAGGCAGTGCTTTCAGGCCCGACCATAGCCCTGGAGGTTGTGAACTGCGTGCCGACGACGATAGTCTCAGCCTCAGCGGACCTGATTGTAGCCAGGCGAGTTCAGGATATATTCATGACGGACAGTTTAAGGGTGTATACGAATACGGATGTTACAGGAGTGGAGCTGGGAGGCGCCCTGAAGAACATAGTGGCTATAGCGGCTGGAATCTGTGATGGGCTCGGATTCGGGACGAACGCCAAGGCCGCGCTCCTTACGCGCGGCCTGGCAGAGATGGTTCGGCTCGGCGAGGCGATGGGCGCGAAGCGCGAGACGTTCTACGGTTTAAGCGGTCTCGGCGACCTGACGACTACGTGCATAAGCCAGTATTCAAGGAATAGATGGTTTGGGGAGGAGATAGGCAGGCTCAAGAGATTGAACGAAGTCTTAAAGGGGACCGAGATGGCGATAGAGGGTATTGCCACCACAAAGTCCGCTTTCGGGCTTTCAAAGAAGCATAAAGTCGATATGCCCATAACCGAAGAGATATACAAGGTGCTTTATGAGAATAAGAATCCGCGTGTCGCGGTTCACGATCTCATGACGCGTTCACCAAAGATGGAATAACATTTATCCTCTCTCGCCTTTTGAGGAGAGGATAGGGTGAGGGGTAAATAAAAGAAAGGAGTGAGCAATGGTAGAGTTAAGTGAATTCAAAGGAAAGCCTGTACTCATACTAAAGAGGGACGAGAACGACAAATATCCGTTCTCTTTCGGCCTGAGCAAGGCAAGACTTATTCTAGAGAATCTCGAGGCGATACAGAAGTTCGTCGCCGAAAACAGCAACGACTAAGTAGTTTAGTGGGCGTGAAAACAATTAAAACTCTAAACAAACTCGAAACTCTAAATTCGAGACATGCCGGTTTAGGATTTCGAGTTTAGGATTTGTTTAGGATTTAGAGTTTTGGGTTTAGGATTTGTTTAGCGGGGGGTAGCGCAGTCCGGTTCAGCGCACTTGCTTGGGGTGCAAGGGGTCGTGAGTTCAAATCTCATCCCCCCGACCACAGTTGGGTTATAGCAAATATAAGAGATGGGAAGCAATCTATATGAAGACGATAAAGGTCGGGCTGATAGGGTTCGGGACAATAGGTTCCGGCGTCATTAAGGTTCTTGCCGAAAGGCGATCGTGGCTTAAGGAAAAGTCCGGCCTTGACATCGAACTTGCGTTGGTTTGCGACAAGGACCTGAAGGCCAGGAGGCCGGTGAAGGTTGGCAAGGGCCTATTGACGAAGGACGTCGGGAAGATCTTATATAATCCAGAAATAAACATTGTCGTTGAGCTTATCGGCGGCGTGCATCCGGCGAAAGATATAATATTGGAGGCTATCCGCCAGGGTAAGGGAGTTGTAACCGCCAACAAGGCGCTCCTGGCCGAGGCCGGGCAAGAGATATTCGAAATAGCCGCGAAGTGCGGCGTCGCCGTTGGTTTCGAGGCGAGTGTCGGCGGAGGCATACCGATCATCAGGGCCCTCAAAGACGGCTTTGTAGCCAACCGCCTCGATGCCATATACGGGATTATAAACGGCACCACGAATTTCATCCTGACTAAGATGGAAGACGAGGGGCTTGACTTCAAAGACGCGCTTCGGATCGCTCAAGCCAAAGGTTACGCTGAGGCCAATCCCGCGCTCGATATAAGCGGCAGGGATTCAGCTCACAAGCTCGCGATACTCGCGTACCTTGGATTTGGCGCGGCCGCGAAACCCGATGCTGTTTATGCCGAGGGGATTAAGGATATTGACAGGGCAGACATCCAGTACGCGGGTGAGTTGGGTTATGCCGTCAAGCTCCTCGCTATCGCGAAGAGATCCGGAGATCGTCTGGAAATGAGAGTCCATCCGACCCTTCTCAAGAAGGACCACCTGATCGCGAACGTCAAAGGGGTTTATAACGCTATCGTTGTCAAAGGGGATCTGGCCGGAGAACAACTGTTTTACGGAGAAGGCGCTGGAAGATATCCGACCGCAAGCGCGGTTATCAGCGATATCGTTGATATAGCGAAAGGCGTCGCGGGGCCAGTAAGATTAGGGCAGGGAAGATTGATTAAAGGCATCGCCGATATGGACAAGATACGCTCACGCCACTATATAAGGCTGTCCTGCGCGGATAAACCCGGCGTTCTAAAACTTATTGCCGGGGTATTGGCAAGGCACAGGATCAGCATAGCGAGTGTGACCCAAAAAGAGAAACTGCATGGACGCGTTGTGCCTATTGTGATGATGACCCACGAGGCCCTGGAAAGCGCTGTCTCAGGGGCGATCAAGGAGGTAGCGAGGCTCTCTGCTCTAAAGGGCAAAGTGGTCAGGATCAGGATAGAGGACTAAAGAAAGTGTAAAGTTTAAAGTATAAAGTGAAAGAGTTATGTGGAATGGGATTATAGAAAGATATAAGAAGTTTCTTCCGATAACCGAGAAGACGCCGGTTATCACACTCAAAGAAGGGAATACGCCATTAATCCCTTCCAGATATGCAAGCTCTCTTATCGGCAGCGGCGTAGAGGTATATTTTAAATGCGAGGGGTTTAACCCGACCTGCTCATTCAAGGACAGAGGGATGACCCTTGCCATCTCAAAGGCCCTTGAGGCCGGCTCCAGGGCGTGCATGTGCGCCTCTACCGGGAATACGTCAGCGTCAGCCTCCGCGTACGCGGCCCGCGCCGGAATGAGATGTATTGTATTAATACCGGAAGGCGCGATCGCGCTTGGCAAGCTTTCCCAGGCGATGATACACGGGGCCGATGTCCTGGCTGTGAAAGGAAATTTCGACGACGCGCTCAATATTGTCAAGGAAATAACCAAAAGATATCCGATAACCCTGGTAAACTCAATCAATCCTTACAGGATCGAAGGCCAAAAGACTGGCGCGTTTGAGATTTGCGACGTTTTAGGAGACGCGCCGGAGTTTCACGCGATTCCGGTGGGAAATGCCGGGAACATAACCGCATATTGGAAAGGGTACAAAGAATATAAAGACTCCGGCGCCTCAAAAAAACTGCCAGTTATGCTGGGTTTCCAGGCCAGCGGCGCCGCGCCTATAGTTAAAGGGCATCCGATAAAAAATCCTAAAACGATCGCTACGGCGATAAGGATAGGTAATCCAGCGAGCTGGAAACAGGCTCAAGGCGCGCGGGATGAGTCTGGCGGCATTATTGATATGGTCACTGACAGGGAGATTTTGGATGCCTACAAGATGTTGGCGTCTAAAGAAGGCATATTCGCCGAGCCTGCTTCCGCGGCGAGCGTCGCCGGAATTCTTAAATTGGCGAAAAAGGGTTATTTTTACAGAAAACAGAGAACAGAAAACAGAGAACAGAGTATACGAATAGTATGCGTATTGACCGGACACGGACTGAAGGACCCTGACAGGGCGATTGCAAGCGTGAAAAAACCAAAGTCAATCAGGCCGAAGGTAGAGGCTGTGTTGGAGCACCTAAAGTTATGAAATATGCTATATTAGTCGCGGATGGGATGAGCGACAGGCCTGTCGAGGCGCTCGATGGAAAGACGCCGCTTGAAGTCGCGAAGATCCCTTTTATGAATGAGCTGGCTCAAGCCGGAAGGCTTGGGACAGCGTTCACTATCCCCAAAGGCATGTCTCCCGGAAGCGATACAGCGAATCTTGCCTTGCTCGGCTATGACCCGAAGAAATATTATACCGGAAGAGGACCTCTCGAAGCCGCCAATATCGGCGTGAAGCTGGGGGATATGGATGCGGCCTTCAGGTGCAATCTGATAACAGCCAGCGGCGATATCCTTTCAGACTACAGCGCCGGTCATATCACAGATAAGGAGTCTAAGATATTGATGGAATTTGTGGACGCAAAACTTCAGGACGACTTCGTCAGGTTCTACCACGGCAGGAGCTACAGAAACCTTATGGTGATCAGGGCGCGGGACCGAGATGAACTTGAGGCGTTCCTTAAGCTGCCCTGCGTCCCTCCGCATAATATGACAGGAGAATCCATCACCAGGAATCTGCCGAAGGGTCATGGCGCGGAGACTCTTATAAAATTTATGAACTCCTCACGCCAGATATTGGAGAAACATGAGATAAACAAGGTCAGGGTGGATCTGAAGGAAAATCCCGCGAACATGATCTGGCTGTGGGGGCAGGGGACGAACCCATCCCTGCCGACATATAAGGAACTATTCGGTCTTGATGGTTCCATGATATCAGCCGTTGACCTGCTGAAAGGCATAGGCAGGCTGATAGGCCTGGATGTCTTGGATGTGCCCGGCGCGACCGGCTATTATGACACAAACTATAAAGGAAAAGGCGAATACGCTGTAGCGGCATTGAAGAAAAATGACTTTGTCTTCGTCCATGTCGAGGCGCCTGATGAGGCCGGCCATAACGGAGATGTGCGGCAGAAGATAGAGGCGATAGAGAATTTCGACAAGTTCATAGTCGGACCCGCGCTGAACGCGTTAAAGCTCATGAAAGACTACAGGCTTCTGGTCCTGCCGGATCACGCGACACCCGTCTCGGTCAGGACGCATGTAGACGACCCGGTCCCGTTTGTCATTGCGGGAAAGGGAATAGCGTCGTCAGGGGTCCTGGCTTTCAGCGAGGCTAACGCGGCGCAGTCTAAATTTAAATTTAAGAACGGGTTTTCGCTCACAGAGTACTTTATAAAGAAAGAGCTATGAACTCGCTGACATTCACAATCATTTCCGTCTTTATCCTGTGGCTCGGATACGCCTTCTACGGCGGCAGAATCGAAAGATTTTTAGGCGTAGATCCAAATAGACCTACTCCGGCGCACACGAAATTTGACGGCGTGGACTATGTGCCTGCGAAGCACTGGCTCGTGTTATTCGGCCACCACTTCGCCTCAATCGCGGGCGCGGGGCCTGTGATCGGGCCTGTCATAGCGGTGTCGCTCTGGGGGTGGGGGCCCGCGGCATTATTTGTGCTGGCTGGCACCATCTTCATCGGAGGCATACATGATTTTGGCTCATTCTTCATCTCGATAAGAAATGACGGCTGCTCCATCGGAGACGTCGCAGAGAGGATAATCTCCAGGCGCGCTCGGCTCATATTCTCCGGCTTTGTCTTGTTGGCCCTCATAGTCGTTGTCGCGGTCTTCGTCTATTTCTGCGCGGATACGTTTGTGGTCGAGCCCAGGATTGTGCTGCCCTCGCTCGGGCTTATACCGGTGGCGATTCTTGTCGGGATATTGATTTATAGCTTTAGGGTGAACCTGGCCGCCTCGACGCTAATCGGCCTTTCGCTCCTGGTCTCGTTGATATTCCTGGGGCAGCGTTTCCCTATTGATATCCCGGGCGGCAACGCGATGTTCGTGTGGCCCATAATACTTCTCGTATACTGTTTCTTCGCGTCGGTTCTGCCTGTGAACATATTATTGCAGCCGCGGGATTATCTATCGAGCTATCTCTTGTTCTTCGGTGTCGCGGCGGGTATCGCGGGCATAATCACGGCGAGGCCTGATTTTACGACGCCGCCTTTTGTCAGACAGACCGCGAATGCCGGCCCGCTGTGGCCGATGCTCTTCGTTACCATCGCTTGCGGTGCGGTATCGGGTTTTCACGCCCTTGTGTCAAGCGGCACCTCTTCAAAGCAGATCTCTAGTGAGAGAGACGCCAAAAGGATAGGCTACGGCGCCATGGTAGTCGAGGCGGTTGTGGCGATAATCGCGATTGTCGCCATCGGCGCAGGTTTCAGCGGTATGCCGGCATTGAACTCGGCCCTTTCAAACAGCGGGCCCGTGAATGCCTTCGGCGAAGGGTTCGGCTACCTCACGCGGTTCATTTTGGGAAAATATGGCAAGTTCATCGCTATAATACTTTTGAATTCGTTTATATTGACGACGCTCGATACGGCAACCAGGATAGCGAGATATATACTGCAGGAGATTTTTAGCGCGCTGGACCGGTATCTGGCAACCGCGCTTATAATACTGACAGGGGGGTGGATAGCCCTAAGCGGCGAGTGGCGAAAGATATGGCCCATATTCGGCTCCGCGAATCAGCTGGTAGCCGCCCTGACGCTTATTATAATCACCAGCTGGCTCGTATGCCAGGGCAAGCGCGCCAAATTCACGTCTATCCCGGCCGCCTTCATGCTGATTACAAGCGTTGGCGCCCTGATTTTACAGCTGACGAAGTTCATCGTAGAGCGGAACATGTTTCTCTTGGGGGTTGACATAGCCCTGTTAATACTGGCGGCGGCTATGGCAGCCGAAGTGTATAAATGGGTGAAGGTATGTCGAAAGGCATAATAGTTCAAAAATACGGCGGCACGAGCGTTTCTGACACCTCCAGAATAGAGAACGTCGCCAAGCGGGTGATCGCCACCAGAAAAAAGGGCTACGATGTGGTTGTTGTGGTCTCAGCGCTCGGAGATACCACGGATAAACTGCTGGAGCTCGCGCACAAGGTCGCGCACGAGCCGTCCCGACGCGAGCTGGATATGCTCATGTCGACCGGCGAACAGGTATCGTGCGCCCTTCTGGCTATGGCGGTTCACTCACTCGGCGCGGACGCGATTTCGTTTACCGGCGCGCAGGTCGGGATAGTTACCGATGCCTCTTTCACAAAGGCGAGGATACTCGATATAAACGCGAAACGCATCACTTGCGCCCTGAAGGATGGCAGGATTGTGATAGTAGCCGGATTCCAGGGCGCGAGCCCGAACCAGGATATAACCACGCTTGGCCGCGGCGGTTCCAACCTGACCGCGGTTGCGCTCGCGAAGGTGTTGAGGGCCAAGGTCTGCGAGATGTACACCGACGTTGACGGCGTATATACCGCGGACCCGAGGGTTGTCAAAGACGCGGTGAAGATAGATAAATTGAGTTATGAGGAGATGTTCGAACTCGCGTCGTTGGGCGCCCAGGTATTGCAGGCGCGGTCAATAGAGTTCGCCATGAAGTTTGGCGTTCCGATCCATGTCAGATCGAGTTTTTCGAACAGGGCCGGCACTATTATTTCAAAGGAGGTGAAGGCGATGGAAGACATTGTCGTAAGCGGCGTCGCGGCGAATAAAAATGAGGCGAAGTTGACGATCTGCGATGTCCCTGACAAACCTGGCATAGCCGCCAGGATATTCAAGGATATCGCCAAAGAGGCGATAAATGTCGATATGATCATACAGAACGTCTCCAGGACAGGCGCCACGGATATATCTTTTACTGTGCCCGCGAGCGACCTGACAAAGGCATTGAGGGTTACAAAAGACGTCTCAAGAAAGATCGGCGCGGGAGACGTCACATTCGACAGGGATATCGCGAAGGTCTCCATCGTCGGCATAGGCATGAGGAGCCATTCGGGGATCGCGGCGAAGATGTTCGAGGCCCTGGCCGCCGCGGGGGTCAATATCGAGATGATCTCGACGAGCGAGATCAAGATATCGTGCGTTGTGGCGAAGAAGCGCGCTGACGCGGCAGTCCGCGCGATCCATAAAAAATTCAACCTGGGAAAGTAAACGCCACAATGTTAGGCCGTAAAAATTTCCAGCTCTAAATTCACGGAAAGTTGGAGGTTTCGATGGAACGAATTGAGCTGTACGACACAACGCTGAGAGACGGGGCGCAGTCTGAGGGGATTTCTTTCTCCGCGGCGGATAAACTCAAGATCTGCGAGAAGCTCGATTCACTCGGCATAGACTTCATCGAGGGCGGCTGGCCGGGAGCAAATCCTAAAGACGCGAGCTTCTTTAATAGCGCCAGGCGCCTGAAACTGACGAATTCTCAAATTGTCGCGTTCGGCAGCACGCGCAGGCCGCATGCGCGTCCAGATAAGGACAAGGGGCTGGCTGGCCTGCTTGCCGCCGGCACAAAATATATTACCTTATTCGGAAAAAGTTGGGACCTTCACGTGAAAGAGGTATTCAAGATAGACCTTGATGAGAATCTGCGGATGATTGAGGATTCGATAAAATTTCTCATTGCAAGAGGCGCTAAAGTTTTCTTCGACGCGGAGCATTTCTTCGACGGATATAGGGAAAATCCGCAATACGCACTCAAGGTATTGAGGCGCGCGGAAGACTCCGGGGCCGGGAGGATAGTGTTGTGCGACACCAACGGCGGAACGGTTACCTCGCGTATATTTGAGATTATAGAGGAAGTGAAGAATGTCATAAAGGCCCCGCTGGGCATCCACGCCCATAACGACTCTGATATGGCTGTCGCGAACTCGATCGCGGCCATTCAGGCAGGATGCGTTCAGGTCCAGGGGACTATCAACGGTTATGGGGAGAGGTGCGGCAACGCCAATCTCATATCCATTATCGGAAATCTTAAGCTGAAACTCAAAATCAGCTGCGTATCTGACCTGGCGCTGAAAGAACTGACTGAAGCGGCCCGCTTTGTGGCTGAGATAAGCAATATGAAGCCTCAGGACAATCAGCCGTTTGTAGGCGCAAGCGCGTTCGCTCATAAGGCGGGCGTGCACATAAACGCGATATTGAAGAATCCGCGGACCTATGAGCATATCCCGCCGGAGCTGGTTGGAAATCACAGGCGCCTTTTAGTATCAGAGCTTTCGGGCAAATCCACGATCTTGAAGCAGGCCGAGGCGATGGAATTAGAGCTGGATAAGACGCCGGCCAAGGCCGAGAAGATTCTAAAACTCCTGAAAGACCTGGAGCATAAAGGGTATCACTTCGAGGCTGCGGAGGCCTCGCTTGAGATCCTCATGAAGCGCGTCATGAGGCAGTTCAAGGATTTCTTCAAACTCCAGGACTTTAGACTCATAGTGGAGAAACGTTCCGGAAGAAGGATGACCTCGGAGGCGACTATCAAGATTAAGGTGGGAGGCAAGGTGGAGCATACGGCATCCACGGGGGACGGCCCTGTAAACGCCCTCGATAACGCCCTCAGAAAGGCGTTAGCCGAATTCTATCCAAACCTGGCCCAGATGCACCTCTCTGACTTTAAGGTAAGGGTCCTCGACGAGAAGGAGGGCACAGCCGCAAAGGTGCGCGTCCTCATCCAATCGCAGGACAAGACTGATTCATGGTGGACGATAGGCGTCTCCGAAAATATCATCGAGGCCTCCTGGCAGGCCCTCGTCGACTCGATTGAATATAAACTGTTAAAAGACAGTCGTGATAGAACTTGAAAAAGTCTACAATCCGAAAGCCGTTGAGGATAGGTGGTATAAGTTCTGGGAGGAGAAAGGCTTTTTTCACGCCGAACCCTCGGGGTCCAAGAAACCATACTGCGTAGTCATCCCCCCGCCTAATATAACCGGAATACTCCACATGGGCCACGCCCTGAATAATACCATCCAGGATATCCTTATACGCTTCAAGAGGATGCAAAACTTTGAAACGCTCTGGATGCCCGGCACTGACCACGCCGGCATAGCCACGCAGAATGTCGTTGAGCGAAAACTCCTGGAAAAAGGAGCCAGGCGGCAGGAACTGGGCCGCGAGAAATTCCTGGAGGAAGTATGGAAGTGGCGCGATGAATACGGCTCGACCATAATAAAACAACTCAAAAAACTCGGCTGTTCGTGCGACTGGGCGAGGACGCGTTTCACGATGGACGAGGGCTTGTCGGAAGCGGTATTGGAAGCCTTCATAAGATTGTACGACAAAGGCCTTATCTACAAAGGCGATTATATAATAAATTGGTGCCCGAGGTGTCAGACAGCGCTCTCTGATGAGGAGGCCCAGCACAAAGATATCGAGGGGATGCTCTATTATATTAAATATCCAATAAAAAAAGTAACCAGTAACCAGAAACCAGTAACCAGAAAAAAGAAAACTCAAGACTCAAGCCTCAAGACTCAAGGCTACATCGTGGTCGCCACTACACGGCCGGAGACGATGCTGGGAGACGTCGCGATCGCGGTCAATCCGAAGGATAAGCGTTATAAAAATTTAAAAGGCGAAACCATCATCCTGCCGATACTGAATCGCGAGCTTGTGGTCATATTCGATCCGCTGGTCGACGCGAAGTTTGGCACAGGAGCCCTGAAAGTTACGCCTGCGCATGACCCTGTCGACTTCCGGCTCGGCTTAAAGCATAAACTGAAACCCATAAACGTCATGAACCCTGACGCTACGATAAATGAGAACGGCGGGGAATTTAATGGGATGGGCAGGTTCGAGGCGCGTGAAGCGATATTAGAAGATCTGAAAGGCTCGAAGTTATTTGTTAAGCTGGAGCCGCACAGGCACTCTGTGGGGCACTGCTACCGCTGCCACACGATGATAGAGCCGCGCCTCTCGGCTCAGTGGTTCGTCAGGATGAAGCCGCTCGCGAAGCGGGCCATTGAAGTTGTGGAGAAGGGCCGGATAAAATTCTTCCCGACGCGGTGGACAAAGGTCTATCTTTCATGGATGGAAAATATGCGCGACTGGTGCGTCTCGCGCCAGATATGGTGGGGGCACCGAATCCCTGTCTACTATTGTAAAAATTGCCTGGGACAGAGAACAGAGAACAGAAAACAGAAAACAGAAGATAACGCGGGCATAATAGTGTCGAAGATAAAACCAGAAAAGTGTCCGGACTGCGGCGGGACTGATATCGAGCAGGATCCGGATGTGCTCGATACGTGGTTCTCGTCGTGGCTTTGGCCGTTCTCGACGCTTGGCTGGCCAAAAGACAGCCCAGAGCTGAAATATTTCTATCCAACCAGTTCTTTAGTAACGGCCCAGGAGATCATATTCTTCTGGGTCGCGAGGATGATAATGGCGGGTCTGGAATTTATGAAGGATATCCCGTTCAGGGGAATCTATATCCACGGCACCGTTCGCGATGATACGGGCACAAAGATGTCGAAGTCGCTTGGAAATATAATCGACCCGCTCGACATGATCGAAAAATACGGCACAGACGCGCTCCGGTTCAGCATTATATCTATAACCGCCCAGGGCCAGGACGTATTTCTCTCAGAGAGTAAATTCGAACGCGGCAGAAACTTCGCCAATAAGATCTGGAACGCGTCCCGGTTTATTCTGATGAACCTGAAGGCCGAAGAGATAGATGTGGATCTATGCGCATTCTTCAAAGCGATGAAGCTGGGGCTTGCCGACCGATGGATATTGAGCCGTTTTTACGCCACTTTAACGGCGGTCGAGAAGTTCCTGGAATCGTACCGCTTCAACGACGCGGCAGGCGCCATATATGAATTTTTCTGGCATGAGTTCTGCGATTGGTATATCGAGATGAGCAAGGCTGAGATTCAAAGCAAGGCGAAGCAGGTAATCCTGTATAAAATCCTCGAGAAGTCCCTGCGCATGCTCCACCCGTTTATGCCTTTTATAACCGAGGAGATCTGGCAGGGCATCCCGCATGAGGGCGATTCCATAATGATCCAGAAGTGGCCGCACATCCAGGGCCAGATGATATCGCGGGAGGCCGAAAGCGATATGGCCGCTGTCATCGAATTGGTAAGTGCCGTTAGGAATATGCGCGCTGACTGGAATATAGATCCGGCAATGCAGGTTGATATTTTGATAAACGCCCCTGGAAAAGGGCTGCAGGGGCTATTGGCGGAGAACTTAACCTCCATCAAGAATCTGGCGCGGGTTGGAAACCTGACGGTTGGGGAGATGGACAAGCCGGCCGGTTCCGCGGCAGTAGTTTTAGCCAACGCGATAGATCTCTTCATGCCGCTCGAAGGCCTGATAGACGCGCGTAAGGAGGCCTCGCGCCTTTCGGGGCAGCTAAAAAAAATAGGGCAAGAGGCATCTTCCATCAGCGGGAGGCTGAAGGATAAAAATTTTCTCACCAAGGCGCCCATGGAGGTTGTTGAGAAGACGAGGGCCAAGCTGAAAGAGCTGAAAGAAAGACAGGGCAAGCTCGAAGATAATCTAAAAACCTTGAAATTATGATGCGTCTGCAGACATTTTTAGCGCGCGCGGGAGTCGCCTCTCGGAGGTCGTCGGAGGCGATAATCAATTCCGCAAGAGTCGCGGTCAACGGCCATGTTGTCCGCGAACGCGGGATTTCCGTAGATCCAGAAAAAGACAGAGTAGAAGTCGACGGCAAGGCTGTTTCGTTAATAAAAAAGGTCTACTACATATTGAACAAGCCTAAAGCGGTGATATCTACAGTGAAAGACCGTCACGCCTCCCGAACCGTTATAGAGTGCCTGAGGCAGAATTCGGCCGGGTTGTATCCGGTGGGAAGGCTGGATAAGGATACAACAGGCATCATCTTATTGACAAATGACGGCGAGCTGACCCATCTCCTTACCCATCCGCGTTTTGGGGTAAAGAAGGTCTATCGCGCGCGAGTTGACGGCTTCCTGAGCGACGAGGACGCGGTGAAGATATCGGGAGGCGTTGAGCTGGAAGACGGTATTACGTCCCCCTGCGTGATCAGGATACTGTCGCGCTCAAAGGACGACACGGATTGTGAGATCACAATCCGCGAAGGCAGAAAGCGCCAGATACGCCGCATGTTCGCGGCCTCAGGGCATGATGTCATGGAATTGAAGAGGGTCGCGTTCGCGGGCCTTGAGCTGGGAGATTTAGGAGAAGGCGAATCAAGAAAACTCACAGGCGAAGAGGTGGCATTATTGCGAGACGCAAGCGCTCTCGTCATTGCGAGTCCCGACTTAGTCGGGACGAAGCAATCCAAAAAAGGGATTACTTCGTCGCCTAAAAGTACAATACAAGGCTCCTCGTAATGACACTGCTTTTAACACCGGCGGGACCTATGCAATTAGATAAAGAGAGGGTATGGAAGATAATAAAGGCGGCGCTTGCTGAGGACATCGGGAAAGGCGATGTAACGACTTCCAGCGTCATCGATAAATATTCCGTTGCCGCAGGCATTATCATCGCCAGGGAGGAGTGCGTTATCTGCGGTGTGGATATAGCGCGATGGGTGTCATCGCAGGTAGACTATGCCATAAGGTTTAAAGCGAATTGTAAAGACGGCGATCCTGTCGGAGCAGGCAAGGAGGTTGCGTTCTTAGAAGGCAGGGCCGCTGGTCTGTTAAAGTCAGAGAGGGTTATGCTGAATTTTCTCTCGTTCTTAAGCGGCGTCTCGACAATGACGAGGAAATTCGTCGACAAGGCCAATCCATATGGCGTGAAGATCATGGATACAAGGAAGACGCTGCCAAACCTGAGGTACTTAGAGAAGTACGCGGTTTCAGCAGGCGGAGGTTTCAACCACCGCATGGGATTGTATGATCAAGCGCTTATCAAGGACAATCATATTAAAGTACTTAGTACATCGTACTTAGTACATAGAAAAAAAGAAAGACCGCTTGGGATCAAGGAGATAATAGAACTGGCCAGAAAACGAAGCGCAAAAGGCGTGGTGGTAGAAGTGGAAGCGGGCGACATAGAGGAGTTCAATGCGGCGATAGCCGCGAGGCCGGATATCATAATGCTGGACAACATGCGCATCGCTGATGTAAAGGCATGCGTTGAAATCAGGAGGTTTTCGAAGAATAAGCCGCGTCTAGAGGCTTCAGGCGGCATCACGTTAGATAATGTCGAAGAATACGCTAAGTGCAGAGTCGATATGATTTCGATCGGCTCGCTCACCAGCTCAGTCAGGTCGATAGATATGTCGCTCGAGATAATATGAAATTTAAGCTGGTAAGCAAGTTCAAACCCGAAGGCGACCAGCCGCAGGCCATAGAAAAACTGGTTGACGGCCTGAAAGGCAAAAAGAGATACCAGACCCTGCTCGGGGTGACCGGAAGCGGAAAGACCTATACAATGGCAAACGTAATAGCCGCGATAGGAAGGCCCGCGCTTGTCATATCCCATAACAAGACACTCGCCGCGCAGCTGTACAGCGAATTCAAAGAGTTCTTTCCTGAAAACGCGGTGGAATATTTTGTGAGCTACTATGATTATTATCAGCCGGAGGCGTATATACCGCACACCGATATCTATATCGAAAAGGATTCATCCATAAACGACGATCTGGACCGGCTGCGCCTCTCCGCGACAAGCAGTCTTATGTCAAGGCAGGATTGCGTTATAGTGGCCAGCGTATCGTGTATCTACGGCCTCGGCTCGCCCGAGGAGTACGGCGAGATGCTCGTATTCCTGGAGGAAGGGGAGAAGGTCTCAAGAGATGAGGTGCTGAAGGCGCTAGTCGGGATACACTACGATAGAGGAGACTACGATTTTCAGAGGGCGAAATTCAGAGTCCGCGGCGATACCATAGAGGTATTCCCGGCCTATGCAAAGACCGCCTACAGGATAGAATTTGAGGGCAGCAGTATCGACAGGATCCGCGAGATAGATCCGCTAACCGGAAATATCCTGAACAGTATCAACAAAATAGGCATATACCCGGCGAAGCACTTTGTGACGACTCAAGACCGATTGGAGCGGGCAATAAAATCCATTGCCGAAGAGCTCGAGGCGCGCCTTACGGAGCTGCGTTCCAATAATAGGCTGCTGGAGGCCCAAAGGCTGGAATCGCGCACGAGATACGATATTGAGATGATGCGGGAGATCGGGTATTGCAGCGGGATTGAGAATTATTCCAGACATATATCGGGCAGGGCCCCCGGCTCAAGGCCATGGTGCCTGATAGACTATTTTACCCCTCATGCCGCAACGCTTAAAGGGTTTCTCACCTTCATCGATGAATCACACGCAACGATACCGCAATTAAACGGGATGTATAATGGCGACAAGGCCAGGAAAGAGACGCTCATAGAATACGGATTCCGCCTGCCGTCAGCGCTCGACAACAGGCCCCTGAAATTTGAGGAATTTGAAGCCCTTGTGAACCAGACCGTGTTCGTCTCCGCGACGCCGGCCGAGTATGAATTAAAGAAAAGCGGCGCGGACGTTGTCGAGCAGATTATAAGACCGACGGGCTTGATAGACCCGCCGATAGAGGTGCGGCCGACCAGGAATCAGATCGATGATCTGATGAGCGAGGTAAGAAAGAGGGCCGAGCTGAAAGAGCGTGTTTTGGTCACCACCCTTACCAAGCGTCTCGCAGAGGACCTGACGAGATACCTCGCAGACTTCCGTATCAGGGTTAAATATCTCCATTCGGAGATAGGCGCGATAGAGAGGGTGGAGATATTGCGGGACCTGAGACTGATGAAGTTTGACTGCCTGGTAGGGATAAATTTACTCAGGGAGGGGCTGGACCTGCCGGAGGTATCGCTGGTCGCGGTGCTGGACGCGGACAAAGAAGGTTTCCTGCGAAGCGGCACTGCGCTGATACAGGTTGCGGGGAGGGCCGCGAGGAATGTAAACGGCCGCGTCTTGATGTACGCCGACAGGATAACAGGCTCCATGAAGCGCGCCATAGACGAGACCAACCGGAGGAGGAAGATTCAGCTGGCGTTCAATGAAAAGCACGGGATAACCCCTAAGACGGTGGAGAGGGAAATACGGGAAGGCATCGAGTCATACAAAAAGGCGCGCGAAGTCATGCTGGATGCCGCGGGGGAAGACGAGCCGGAACATGAAATCCACTCTATTATATCGGAGCTTGAGCATGATATGGAAACAGCCGCCAGGAATCTGCGGTTTGAACGGGCCGCGGAGCTTCGCGACCAGATAGCGGCATTGAGGAAGCGATGATTGACGAGGAGATATTATTAGTATTAAAAAGCAGCAATGACGGCTACGTATCAGGAGAGGAACTCTCTAAGACAGCGGGCCTCTCCAGGGCGGCCATCTGGAAGCGTGTCGAAAGCTTGAGAAACGAGGGATATGACATAGAGGCATCGCCGCATCTGGGTTATCGGCTATTGGGCGTTCCCGATAGTCTGATCCCAAGCGAAATAAAATGGAGCCTAAAAACCAGGACCTTGGGCCGCGAGGTCATATCATATAAAAAGATAGACTCTACAAACACCGCGGCATATGATATGGCCAAGAAAGGTATAAAAGAGGGCGTGGTGGTCGTCGCGGATGAGCAGACAAAAGGCAGAGGCAGGCTTGGAAGGACATGGGCGTCGCCGGCCAGGGGCGGCGTATACCTCTCCTGCATATTGCGTCCGGCCATGTCGCCAGGCGAGGTCCCAAAACTGACGCTTGCGGCCAGCATCAGCGTAGCCAAGACTATACGCGAGGTATCAGGGCTTACAGCGGTCATAAAGTGGCCTAACGACGTTCTTATCAACTCTAAGAAGGTGTCAGGCATACTGCTTGAGATGAAGGCGGAGCAGGACCGGCTGGACTTTGTCATAATAGGCATTGGGATAAACGTCAATACCCCGCTTAAACTTCTTCCGAAGATAGGGACATCCATAGCCGGGGAACTTGGCGAGGAGATCTCCCGGATAAAATTGACGCAAGTCTTGCTGGAGAATCTGGAGGCGAATTATCGATTGGTCACGAATGGTGATTTTTCTAAGGTTATAGATGAGTGGAAAGACCTGACGGATATGCTGGGTTCAAGGATCAGGATAACCCTGCCTAACAGGGAGTTTGAAGGCCAGGCCATTGACGTTGACTCAGACGGTACCCTGCTGGTGAGATTGGATAACGGTTTCATTGAAAAGATATTTTCAGGAGATGTTCGACTGCTAAGGTGAGAAAAAATCTCGTTGCTATAGACATAGGAAATACAAATATAACAATAGGTATATTTAACGGCTCCAGGCTCGTCAGAAAATCGAAGATCCCCACCCGCCAGCCTGATTTATACGCCGGAAGGGTTCGCGCGCTTGTTCCGGGAGGCGGGTGCAGTGTCATAATCTCAAGCGTCGTCCCGAAGACCCTTGCGAGGATAAAGACCATCTTGCGAAAGATGACTGGTTGCGGCGTTAAGGTCCTGGGGGAGGACATGGATGTCCCAATAAAAAATCTATACGCGAAGCCTGCGCAGGTAGGCCAGGATCGGCTTGTGAACGCGTTCGCGGCCTCCCGCCTCTACGGCGCGCCGGCCCTCATCATAGATTTTGGAACAGCCGTTACTTTCGATTGCGTGTCAAAGAAGGGCGAATATCTTGGGGGCCTCATAATGCCCGGGATAGAGTTATCTCTTCAGAGTCTATACGAGAATACAGCCCTTCTGCCAAAAGTCGAGCTTAGGCCGACGAATAATCTGATAGGGAGGTCGACAGAAGAGAGCATGCGTTCAGGGATCCTCTTCGGGTTGGGCGCTTCCTGCGACGGCCTGGCCGCAAAGTACAAGAGGCTGTTGGGGGCCTCCACGAAGGTTGTAGCCACAGGCGGAAACAGCCGTCTCATCAAGAGATATGCCAAATCTATTCAGGTAACAGATGAAGGACTCACCTTAAAAGGCTTGATGATTATAGGCGATTTGTAATAGAATGACGCAAAAATATACCGCTTTCTTATTTTCCTTTCACCGATAAAGATTGTCCGGCGTGCGGCCATTGTAATATGAAAAAAACCTTGACACAAGAGGCGCGGATGTAGTAAAATTTAGATGCTAAAATCTATTCCAAAGGAGGGAATATAAGTGGGTTTGAGGTGAGGCCCACTTTTTTTTATCCGCCTTCGCATAAAAGGAGCTTCGTCATGGAGATTGTGGAGCGCGTAAAAGAGATCATAGCGGATTACCTGAACGAAAACGCGATCGAACTAGTTGATATCATATACAGGCGGGAGTCATCCGGCATGGCGCTGCGGTTATTGGTCGATAAATCCGAAGGGATAAGACTCTCCGAGTGCGAGGCGCTTAATAATTTCTTAAGCGCCAGACTGGACGAGGACTTACTCCTTGACGAGCGATACATATTGGAGATATCATCGCCAGGGTTGGACAGGCCGCTTAAGAACGACAGGGATTTCGGCCGCGTTCTGGGAAAAGAGATCGAGATGGATACATACTCACCGATTGACGGCAAAAGACATCTTGTCGGGACGCTTTTAGGGATGGACGGTGAATCGGTGGTGATAGGATCCGGGGATATCAGCGCGGTTGTCCCAAAGGCCATGATAGCCATGGCAAGGCTTAAAATAGAGATTTAAGGGTGAGGGGGATAAAGGAGCATAAAATGAGTGAAGAGTTGTTGGTTGTGCTGGAACATATAGAGCGCGAGAAGGGCATCAGTAAGGAGATACTCTTTAACGCGATCGAATCCGCCCTTGTCAGCGCGGCCAGGAAGATCGTCGGCAATAAAGACGCCGAGGTCCTGGTTGCTATAGACAGGTCAAATGGCGAGATAAAGATTCTTAGCGGCGGCAAGGAGATCTCCTCCGGAGAATTTGGCCGGATAGCGGCCCAGACCGCGAAGCAGGTCATAATACAGAAGATACGCGAGGCCGAGAAGGACGTTATCCTGGACGATTATCAGAAGAGGGTGGGGACGATAACAGACGGCGCTGTCCATAGATTTGAAAGGGGAGACATCATAATAGACCTCGGCAAGACAGAGGCGCTCCTGCCGCGTTCCCAACAATGCCCCCGGGAGCATTATAAGCAGGGGGACAGGATACACGCCTACATACTCCAGGTTGACAGGACCCCTCACGGCCCCAGGGTAATACTTTCAAGGGCGAGCGCGGATTTCGTTCGAAAGTTATTCGAACTCGAGGTCCCTGAGATAACCGACGGCATCGTTGAAATAAAGTCTATAGCGAGAGAACCGGGAGAGCGGACCAAGATAGCAGTCCTGTCAAAGGACTCCAAGATAGACCCCGTTGGCGCGTGTGTAGGCATGCGGGGGACCCGGGTCAAGGACATTGTCAGGGAACTGCAGGGTGAGAAGATAGACATAATAAAGTGGAGCGATGACATACGGGAATATGTAAAAGCGGCGATGAACCCGGCCGAGATTCAGGATGTAACGGTCGACAAGGGCTCAAAGAGGGTTGAGCTTTCAGTCAGAGACGACCAGCTCTCCATAGCCATCGGCAAGCACGGTCAGAATGTGCGTCTTGCCTCAAAACTGGTTGGATGGGAGATCGATGTAAAGGGGAGGCAGAAGAAAGAAGAGGCGGCCGCGGAAAAGGCCGCCGCGGGGAAACCGCAAGAGCCTGCTCCCGTGATAGCCGAAAAATCGGTCTCTCTATTAGAGCTTGACGGCGTGGGCGCAAAGACAAAAGGAGTATTGGAAGAGGCCGGCTACGACACCATTGAAAAAATAAAAGGCCTTTCGGCGGATGATCTGACAAAGCTAAAAGGCGTAGGGGCCAAGACCGCGGAAAAGATAATATTTTCCGCCAAAAAATATGGTAAATAAGATAAAAAAAGTAAAAGATCAAAAGTCAAAGATCAAAAATAAAAAGGCCGCGCCTAAAAAAAGGCTGCCTGCGAAGGCCAAGATTGACCGGCGGAAGCCGGCGATAAAGAAGAAGGCGGTCTCACCCGCCTTGAAGATTGAGCCGGCAGCGCCGCCAAAGCCGGTAATACAGGAGCCCGCAAGGCAAGCCCCCATCACGCCTCCTAAACCTGTAGAGACGCCCAAGATAGAAGCCCAAAAGCCCGCGCCCGCCATCCTTAAAGAGCCTGTGCCCGAAGTCAGGCCCCAGGAAAAGGTTGTGGTAGAGGAAAAGGGGCCGAAGGTTCTGGAAGTGCCAATCCCCATAATGCTGAAAGACCTCTCATCCAGGATGGGGATGCGGCCCAATGTCATCATATCGCATCTGATCGAGAAGGGCATCTTCGCGAATATAAACCAGAACCTGGGCGAGGATATAGTAAAAGGTGTCGCAGGCGCGTTCGGGTTTGAATACAGAAAACACGTGGCCAAAGAGACTCAAGGCTTCGCCAAAGAGGAGGCCGCGGCCGAAGAAAAGATGTCCATGACAGGGCTTATCCCCCGCGCGCCTGTTGTAACATTTATGGGTCACGTCGATCACGGCAAGACATCTCTATTGGATTTTATAAGGAAGACACGCGTAGCGGACAAGGAAAAAGGCGGCATAACCCAGCATATAGGCGCCTACACGGTAAAGGTTAAGAATGGTTCCGTCACATTCCTTGATACGCCAGGCCATGAGGCGTTTACCGCCATGAGGGCCAGAGGGGCCAGCGCGACAGATGTCGTTGTCCTCGTCGTGGCTGCTGATGACGGGGTCATGCCCCAGACGAAAGAGGCTATCGACCATGCCCGCGCGGCCGGCGTTCCTATAGTCATAGCAATCAATAAATGCGATCTTCCTACAGCGAATATAGACAAGGTAAAAGGGCAGTTAGCCCAAATCGGTTTGGCGCCTGAAGGTTGGGGTGGGAAGACTATAACGGTCCCGGTTTCAGCCAAGACCGGAGAGGGCGTGGATAATCTGTTGGAGATGCTGCTCCTGGAAGCGGAGCTGCTGGAGCTTAAGGCGAATCCCAAGCTGCGCTCAAGAGGCGTTGTGATCGAGGGGAAGATGTCGAGCGAGCAGGGCGCGATGGCGACCATGCTTGTCAAGAACGGCACGCTCCGCGTCGGCGATATAATCTTAAGCGGAATGCATTACGGCAGGGTAAAGGCCATGTTCAACGATAAATTGGAGCGCGTGAATGACGCGCCGCCGTCCACGCCGGTAACAATATTAGGCCTGTCCGGGGTGCCGATGGCCGGAGATGAATTCTTCTCGGTAAAAGACGAAAAGAAGGCGCGCACCCTGTCGCTGTTGAAACAGGATGAGGAGCGCGACAAACGGCTGAAAATATCCAAGCGCGTCACGCTGGAAGATTTTTATAAACAGGCCAAGGAAAGCGGCGCCAAAGAGCTAAGGATCGTCCTAAAGGCCGACGTGCAGGGCTCTGTTGAGGCGCTGAAGAGATCCCTGGAGCAGTTGAGCACGAAAGAGGTGCAGTTGAACATAATCCATATAGGCGTCGGGAATATAAACGAGTCTGATGTCATGCTGTCCGTCGTATCCAACTGCGTCATAATAGGCTTTAACATTAAGATCGATCCTGAGGCGGATGAGACTGCCAGAAAAGAGAATATAGAGATAAAGGTATATGGGATAATATACGAGGCTATAGCCGATGTGCAGGCGGCCATGGAAGGGCTGCTGGAGCCTGTCTCGAAGGAGGTATTTGTCGGCCGCGCCCAGGTCAGGCAGGCATTCAGGGTTTCGAAGGTAGGCACCGTGGCCGGCTCATATGTCTTGAAAGGAAAGATAATCCGCGCAGGCATCGCGCGTCTTATAAGAGATAAGCAGGTGGTCTACGAAGGCAGAATATCTTCATTGAAGCGCTTCAAGGATGACGCGCGCGAGGTCGCCGAGGGCTTTGAATGCGGCATAGGCCTGCAAAACCACGACGACATAAAAGAAGGCGACCTCATAGAGGTGTATCAGATAGAGAAGGTGGCAAGGAGGCTGGAGACGAAAAAGTAAAGAGTAATTTTAAAAATTACCCGTTGCTTTTTAATCATCGTTGTTTAAATAACTTATTACTTATTACTGATCACTTTTTACTTATTACTTTTTACTGATTACTGATTATAACCACGGATTCACGGTGTTTACATGAATACGCGAGTGTTGAGTGGAATGAGGCCGACTGGCAGGCTGCACCTCGGCCATCTTGTGGGGGCGTTGGCAAAATGGGTAAGCCTGCAGGCCGAATATGAGTGTTATTTTATGGCCGCGGACTGGCACGCGCTCATGAGCGAATACGAGGACCCGAAGGAGCTCTCCAGAAATACCTATGAGATTGTAAGGGACTGGATAGCCTGCGGCATAGACCCGGCGA
>JAHFGN010000007.1:0-13877 GCA_023247415.1 Candidatus Omnitrophota bacterium | reverse complement strand
GTCCTGTTTGTTCAATCGCAGATTTCAGGGCATCTTGAGCTGGCCATGGTATTCGGCGACATAACCCCCCTGCCATGGGTTGAGCGGTGTCCCACATATAAGGAACAGCTTCGCGAGATAAAGGGGAGGGAGCTGGCGACATACGGATTTCTTGGCTACCCGATACTGCAGGCGGCTGATATCGCACTCTACAAAGCGAATAAGGTCCCTGTGGGGATAGACCAGCTTCCACATCTGGAACTTGCCAGAGAAATTATAAGGCGCTTCAATGGCCTGTATAAAAAAGAGATATTCCCGGAACCGGAGCCGCTCCTGACTGATACTCCGAAACTGTTGGGACTTGATAACAGGAAGATGTCCAAGAGTTACGGCAATTGCATATTCCTGTCCGATGACCCCAGCGCCATAAGCAAGAAGGTGTCAGGGATGATAACAGATCCGCAAAGGATACGGCTGAACGACCCGGGCCACCCGGATATCTGCACAGTCTTTTCTTATTACGCCGCGTTCTCCCCCGGCGGCATGAGGGCTGAAGCCAGAGCCTGGTGCGAAAACGCGAAAATAGGATGCACGGAATGCAAGTCGCGCCTTGCCAAAATATTGTCTGATATGCTCTCTCCGATAAGAGAGAAACGCCAAAAGCTGACCGACTCCAAAATTGAAGAGATATTAGCCGCCGGTTCAGGGAAGGCAAAGACCCTTGCGTCGCAGACGATGGATGATGTAAGAGGGCGCGTCCATCTATATATGAGGTAAGGCATGACATACAAGGTAAAGTTAGAGGTTTTTGAGGGGCCGCTGGACCTCCTGTTGTATCTTATAAAAAAGGAGGAGCTGGACATATACGACATACCTGTAGCCAGGATCACAGACCAGTATCTTGAATACCTTGAGCTGATGCAGTTATTGGATCTGAATATAGCGGGTGAATTTATAGTGATGGCAGCCACATTGATGCACATAAAGTCGAAGATGCTTCTTCCAAAGGACCCGGATCAGGAAGAAGAGGCCCTTGAAGAGGATCCACGCTCAGAGCTTGTAAGAAAGCTCCTGGAGTACAAAAAGTTTAAAGAGGCCGCGGGCGAACTGTCTCATATGGCCGCAAAGCAGAAAAGTTTTTTTAGCCGGCTTACAAGCGAACGCTCGCCGGCAGAACCTATAGAGGTGGAGTTCTTCGAGGCGAGCCTCTTCGATCTGATAACCGCCTTCACGAAGGTGATGAAGGATATCCCAAAAGAGATCTTTCATCAGGTGACCAAAGACGAGTTTACGGTGTCGGAGAAGATTCACGATATATATCATATGATGGTCGAGCGGCCGCTCCTATATTTCACAGAGCTTTTTAAAAACGCCAAAAACAAGATTGAGGTGATAACCATCTTCCTGGCGATTTTGGAACTCATAAGGATGAAGGAGATCGTGGCGATGCAGTCGGCCGCGTTTGGGGAGATAGAGATCGCGAGAAACGAGGAGTCGATAAAGGCGTGACGAACGAAGAGGCGAAAAAGATTATTGAGGCGATACTGTTTGTGAGCGACAAGCCGCTTGGTATCGACGCGATCAGGGAGGTATTGGCCGATATAGACCCGTCTTTGGCGAGAACGCTTATCGAAGAGGTCAATAAAGAATATGAGTCAGGCGGGCGGAGTTTCGGGATAAGGGAGATAGCCGGCGGATTTCAGATGATGACAGACCCGATATACGGGGAATGGATCGCCAAACTCTATAAAAGGCCGCCCGACAGATTGTCAGGGCCGGCGCTTGAAACGGTGGCCATAATCGCGTACCGCCAGCCCATAACGCGGACGGATATAGAAGCGATAAGGGGCGTCAATGTCGATGGGGTTCTGCACACACTGGAAGAGCGCGGCCTCATAAGGACTCGCGGAAGAAAAGACGCCCTCGGAAGGCCTATATTGTATGGGACCTCCCAGGAGTTTCTTCAGTATTTCGGTCTGAAGTCGCTGGAAGAGCTGCCAAAGCTGAAGGAGTTCCAGGAGGCGGATTTGGATTTTCAAGCGGATATTGGAGGGAAAGATGCGACTGGCAAAACTGCGCAAGAAGGTTGATTCAATAGACAGCCGGATCGTAGACCTTTTGGCAAAAAGGGCCGATGTGACCAAAGGTATAGGCGGTCTGAAGGCTAAAGACAGCTCGAGCGTCTACGCGCCGGATAGAGAGAAGTATATCTACGAGCGCATACTCAAATTGAATAAGGGTGAGATCCCGGATGATGCCATGAAGGCTATATACAGAGAGATCATGTCCGCCTCGCTGGCCTTGGAACGCAGCCTGAACATAGCGTACCTTGGGCCGGAGCTTACCTTCACACATCTCGCGGCCCTGAAGAAGTTTGGTTCGAGCCTGGGTTATACAGGCTGCAACACCATAGGCGATGTCTTCGCGGAAGTTGAACACTCGAGATCGGATTACGGCGTAGTCCCGATAGAGAACTCCATCGAGGGCGCTGTCAATCATACCCTTGATATGTTTGTAGACTCCGACCTGAAGATCTGCTCCGAGGTATATATGGAGATATCGCACAATCTGCTTTCTAAGGTGAGAAACACATCGAAAATAAAAAAGATATACTCGAATCCGCAGGTCTTTGGCCAATGCAGGATATGGCTGGAGTCAGAGGCGCCGCACGCGGAGCTCTTAGAGGTATCGAGCACCGCGAAGGCGGCCCGGATAGTCTCGGAAAGTGCCTCATCGGCGTGCATCGCCTCTTTGAAGGCCGGCGAAAAATATAATCTAAACGTCCTTGCGCGCGGCATAGAGGACTTCTCGCACAACACGACGCGCTTCTTAGTTATAGGCAAGCGCGACGCTAATCCGACAACGGGCGACAAGACCTCGATAATGGCGTCGATAAAGGACAAGGTTGGGGCGCTGCATGACATGCTTGTTCCATTCAAAAGGCACAGGATAAATCTTACTAAAATAGAGTCCCGGCCTTCCAAGATAAGACCGTGGGAGTATTATTTCTTTATAGACCTCGAGGGGCATCACAGCGATAAAAGGGTGGGAAGGGCGCTCGCGGATCTAAAACGCGAAGCCGCTTATTTGAAGATATTGGGTTCATACCCTAAGGCTTAAGATATGAAAAGTCTCGCGCGGGAATGCATAAAACGGGTTAAGCCGTATACGCCCGGAAAACCGATTGAAGAGGTTGAGAGGGAGCTGGGGCTAAAAACTGTCATAAAGCTCGCCTCAAACGAGAATTGTTTCGGACCGTCTCCCAAGGCCCTTCGCGCCATCATCGGGAATGCCCGCGGCGTAAATAGATACCCTGACGCGGACTCTTTTTATCTTAAAAAGGCCCTGGCCAGCCGCCTTGATATCGGCGCGGAGAATCTCATAATAGGCAACGGCTCCGACGAGATCATTACTCTTGCGGCGAGGGCGTTCTTAAACGAAGGCGATGAGGTTGTGACAGCCAGGCCAACCTTCCTCATCTATGAAATAGCGTCCCAGATAGCGAATGCCAAGATCGTATTAGTTCCGATGAAAGCCTTCAGATACGATCTAAAAGGGATGAAGGCCGCGATAACGCCCATGACAAAGATGGTATTTATCGCCAATCCTGATAATCCCGCCGGAACCTATGTCACAAAAAGCGAACTGTCAGATTTCTTTGAAGGCCTGCCGGAGGGGGTCATAACATTTTTGGATGAGGCCTATTTCGAATTTGCCAAAGACATTAAGGACTATCCGAATGGCCTGGATTTTTTCAAAAAGCTCAAGGTCAATCTTATTATCACGAGGACGTTCTCCAAGGCGTATGGCCTGGCAGGCCTTAGGGTTGGATATGGCATAGCAGGCCCCGAGGTCATAAGCGCCTTAGAGCGGGTGAGGGAGCCGTTCAACGTGAATATACTGGCGCAGCGAGCGGCGCTCGCGGCGTTGGGCGACAACGCGTTTCTTAAAAAGACGCTCGATCACGCGAAGCGCGAAAAGAGCTTTCTTTACACCGTTTTTCAGAAGATGGGGTTGAAATATATCAAGAGCGCCGCGAATTTCGTACTTGTAGATGTTGCGGCCGACTCCAGGGCCCTATTTGAGAGGATGCTGAAATCAGGCGTCATTGTGCGGGACATGAAGGCGTGGGGCCTCGATACATTTATTCGCGTTACCATCGGGACCCGCGAAGAAAACAAAAAATTTATAGAAGTCTTAAAAAAGGAGCTCGCATGATTATAGTTTTGCGTCCGGACGCGACCAAGAAGCAGGTAGACCATCTCATAGAAAAGATACACTCGCTCGGCCTTAAGACAATGGTATCCAAGGGCGTTGAGAGGACCATCATCGGCGTCATAGGCGAGGAGGATATACTGCGCATACAGCCGCTTGAGGTGTTCCCGGGCGTCGAAAAGGTCATGCCGATACTCAAGCCGTATAAACTCGTCTCCAGGGATTTCAAAAAAGAGGACACCGTTGTGGATGTGGGGGGCGGGGTTCGGATCGGGGAGCGGAAGATAGTAGTGATAGCAGGGCCGTGTTCCGTCGAGAAAGAGGGCCTGTTGATAGATATCGCTAAAAAGGTAAAACGTTCAGGCGCTACCATCTTAAGAGGCGGGGCTTTCAAACCCCGCACGAGTCCGTATTCATTCCAGGGTCTGGGTGAAAAGGGGCTTAAGCTTCTGGCGAAGGCCAAGGAGGAGACCGGCCTGCCCGTCATAACGGAGCTTATGGACTTAAGAGACCTGGACCTCATATCGAAGTACGCGGACATCATACAGATCGGCGCCAGGAATATGCAGAACTTCAACCTCTTAAAAGAAGTTGGCAAGACCAAGAAGGTGGTGCTCCTGAAGCGCGGGATGGCGAGCACCATAAAAGAATTCCTCATGTCCGCGGAATATGTCCTGGCCGGAGGAAATTTCAACGTCGTCCTTTGTGAAAGAGGCATAAGGACATTCGAGGATTCCACCCGCTTTACCCTTGATATAAGCGCGGTCCCTGTAATAAAATCCCTGACGCATCTTCCTATAATAGTGGATCCGTCGCACGCCACAGGAAAATGGGGACTGGTAGGCCCTTGCGCCAAAGCGGCAGTGGCCGCAGGCGCTGACGGCCTGCTCATAGAGGTCCACCCCAACCCGGAAGAGGCGCTGTCTGACGGAGAACAGTCGCTCATCCCGGATAATTTCGATAAACTTATGGTGGAACTCCGCAAGGTGGCGTCAGCCGTAGAACGCGAGATATGAGACGATTCAAAAAAGTCACGATCATAGGCCCGGGCCTGATCGGCGGTTCGATCGGGATGGCCCTGAAGAAACGGCGCCTGGCTGAAGAGGTGGTCGGCGTATTCAGAAGGCGTTCAAGCCTGAAGAAGGCGTTGGAAAAGGGCGCCGTAGATCGGGGGACCTTAAATCTGGAGCAGGGCGTTCGCGGATCAGATATTGTTATAGTGGCGACAGGCGTCAGGACCATACCAACGCTTGCCCTTGAGGCCGCTAAGTTTATGAAGAGGGGGAGCGTGCTGACAGATGTCGGCAGCGTCAAGGCCGGCATAGTCAAGAGGATCGAATCAAAACTGCCAGGCGGGATTGCCTTTATCGGGGCCCATCCAATGGCCGGCTCTGAGCGGAGCGGCGTGGAATTTGCGGATCCAGAGATTCTCAACGGCGCCGCGGTTATTATCTCAGAGACCGCGTCGACAAACAAGACGGCGGCCTCAACAATAAGCCGGCTGTGGCGATCGATGGGCTCAAGGGTTATGGTTCGAGACCCCAGGACGCATGACAAGGACGTATCGATGATAAGCCATCTTCCGCACGCGGCGGCCGTCGCGCTCTGTCTTGCGCAGTCGGACGAGACGCTCTCACTCGCCGCGGGCTCTTTTAGGGATATGACGCGCATAGCCTCGTCTGATCCAAAAATATGGATTGATATATTCAAAGCCAATAAGAATAACATAATGGCGGCGCTGGACGAGTTCATTAAAGAGCTAAAGCGGATAAAAAAAGATCTATCCGGAAATAATTTCGCCAGTCTGGAATCCAGGATGAAGAGGGCGAAAGCGATTAGGGAAAAGTGTCGACGCCTAAAAAATATGTCATCATCGCTATAGACGGACCAGCGGGCTCAGGCAAGAGCACCGTGGCAAAACTCGTCGCGGCCAGGCTCGGGTTATTATACATAGATACAGGGGCCATGTATCGCGCGCTGACGCTGAAGGCCTCAATGCGAGGCCTGGACTTTAAAGACGAGGGTTCTTTGATAAAGCTCGCCGGTTCCACCGATATAGACCTGCGGCAGGACCGCGGCGTCCTAAAGGTGCGTCTCGACGGTGAGGACGTCACATCGTCTATAAGGACCAGCGAACTTACAAACAACGTGAGATATGTGGCTGGGGTCCCGGGCGTCAGAAAGAGGATGGTGGAGCTTCAAAGGGCCCTGGGCAGAAGGCGGGGGGCTGTCCTGGAAGGAAGGGATATAGGCACTGTCGTATTCCCGGACGCGAAGTTCAAATTCTATCTGGACGCGGATATAAAAGAAAGGGCCCGCCGGCGACACAAGGATATTTTAGCGCAGGGCGATTCTCTAAGCCTTGAGCTTGTTGAAAGAGATGTGGCATCAAGAGATGTATCTGATATGACGCGTTCGGTCGGCGCGTTGAAAAAGGCCGATGACGCGGTCCTGATAGATACGACTGGTCTGACGATAGCCGAGGTGGTCGAGAGGGTAATTTCGCATATCGAACATAAGTAATGCGTGATATCATAACTAGATATGAGAGTGAAGCTGGCAGATAGGATAGGGTTCTGTTTCGGCGTCAAGCGGGCCATACACATGGCCGAAGCGGCGTTGAAGGAGAGAAAAAAGGTCTATTCCCTCGGCTCAATCATACATAATTCACAGGTGGTGGAGTCCCTTGCCGGGAAAGGTCTCGCGATTATAAAGGATCTCGATGAGACGAAAGGCGGCGCCGTTTTGATATCATCTCACGGCGCGCCTCCAGAAATATTCAAGAAGATAAAGGCCAGGGGGATAGAAATAATAGATACCACCTGTCCATTCGTCCTGCATGCCCAGCGCATTGCCGGCGAGATGGCGCGGGAAGGCTATGATGTCATAATAGTAGGAGACCAGGCGCACCCAGAAGTAAAGGCCATAGTAGGATCCGCGTCAGGCAGGGGGGTTGTAATAAGCGATAAAGACGACCCCGCTTTAGCAGATCTGGGTTGTTCCAGGAAGGTCGCTGCAGTGGCTCAGACGACTCAAAGGCTGGACAACCTTTTTGATGTAGCTGGCCGCATACTGAAGAAGAGACCGCGCGAGATGAGAATATTTAATACGATATGCAGCGACACCGGCAGGCGTCAGGAGACGGTATCTGATCTGTCTATGCGAGTTGACGCCATGATTATAATAGGCGGTCGTCATAGCGCAAACACAAATCGGCTCTTTGAGGTATGCAAAAATGAGTGCGAGTCGCACCTCGTTGAAACCGAGGCCGATCTGCGCGAAGAGTGGTTTAGCGGCAGAGAGACTATCGGCATAGCAAGCGGCGCTTCTACGCCCGCTTGGGTTATAAAGAAGGTAGTAAACATGATAGAAAACCTCAAAACTAAAAGTGTAAAGCGTAAAGTTAAAGTGTAAAACTTAAAGTTTTAAGTTTCAGTTTTGCGTTTTTCGCTTTGCGCTTTAAGCTATCGCAGCTTCAAAATTGAAAAGAAAGGATGTGTTGTGAATGATAAAACAAGAGGATGATATCAGCAAGGAGGAGGCCGTTCCGCAGAGCGATTTTGCCAGGCTCTACGAAGAGTCTATCTCAACTGTCAAGGACGGTCAGATAGTAAAGGGGAGGGTCGTCGCGATAAAGGAGAAGGAGGTCATCGTCGATATAGGCTACAAGTCAGAAGGCGTGGTCCCTAAAGCCGAGTTTAGCGACCCGGACGCTATCAGGATTGGGGACGAGATAAATGTCCTGGTGGAATCTATTGAAGACGAGCACGGCATGGTGGTCATATCGAAGGAAAAGGCGGAGAGGGCTGTCGGCTGGGATATGGTAATAGCCCGTTATGCGGAGGGGGACATGCTGGACGGCAGGGTCTCGCGAAAGGTGAAGGGCGGGTTTATGGTAGATATAGGAGTAGAGGCCTTCCTGCCGGCCAGTCTTGCGGCGGTTCGAAATATCGGCGGCATGAACCAGATGGTAGGCCAGGTCCTGCCGTTCAAGATAATGAAGATAAATAAGGCTCGGCGCAATATCGTGGTATCCCATAAGGATGCCCTTTTCAAGCAGAAGGAAGAGGACAAAAAGAAGATATTGGAGGGCCTGCAGAAAGGCGCGCTGATGAGCGGCATAGTGCGCAATATAACAGATTTTGGGGCGTTCGTTGATATCGGGGGAGGGATCACCGGCCTTCTTCACATAACAGATATGAGCTGGGGCCGCGTAAGCCATCCGAGCGAACTCGTGGCCATAGGCGACAAGATAGATGTCATGATCCTGGATTTCGATACGACGACCATGAGGATATCGCTGGGACTGAAGCAGAAGACTCCGAATCCATGGGAGAATATCGAGACGAAATATTCTGTCGGGGCCAGGCTCAAAGGAACCGTCGTCAACCTGATGCCTTATGGCGCGTTCGTTGAGCTTGAAAAAGGGATAGAGGGGCTTGTCCACATATCCGAGATGTCGTGGACGAAGAAGTATAACCATCCAAACGAGGTGCTGGCCATAGGCGATAAGATTGAGGCCGAGGTCCTCGCGATCGATAAGGCGAGCCAAAAGATATCTCTTGGCCTAAAGCAGCTTGAGGCGAATCCGTGGGTCGATATTGAGGGAAAGTATCCGGTAGGCACAAGGGTGAAAGGCAAAATCAGAAACCTTACCGACTATGGCGCCTTTGTTGAACTCGAAGACGGAATAGACGGCCTGCTCCACATATCGGATATATCCTGGACGAAACGTATCGGGCATCCGAAAGATATCTTCAAGAAGGGCGAGAAGGTCGAGGCTGTAGTGTTGGCTGCGGACGGGGCCAATCACCGGATATCCCTGGGCCTAAAACAGCTCACGCCAGACCCGTGGGATGAGATAGCCTCGCGCATCGCAAGCGGAACGGTGCTGAACGGCAAGATCAGCAGGATAACAAACTTCGGACTATTCGTTGAGATAGAGCCCGACCTGGAGGGGCTTGCGCACATATCCGAACTCGGCATCGAACCGACAGAAAAGTTGGAGGAAAAGCATAAAACAGGCGATGCGATAAAGGTCAGAGTAATAAAGGTTGATTCTATTCAACGGAAGATTGCGTTGTCGACGAAGGACTTGTAAAATGGCGTATAGCGCATAGCGTATAGTGAATAATTCTGATATATTCGAACAGAAAGCGATTAAGTCATGCGCGGGGTTCATGGCGGCTGCGGCAAGGACCGCGCCCAAGACGTGCGGTATAGACAATGTTGTCGTGCGCGTGGTCGAGGACCAGGAGGTAATAAAGGATCTGATCCGCGCCATGCGCGAGATATATAAAAGGATAAACCGCCGCACGTTCGAGCGCGACTCGGGCAACATTGAGAATCTGGAAACGATATTCCTGATAGGCGTAAAAAATAATCCATCGGGCCTGAATTGCGGTTTCTGCGGCTCGCCGACTTGCGAAGCGCAGAAATCGAAAGGCGGCGTGTGCGCTTTCAACTCTATTGATCTTGGGATCGCCATTGGTTCAGCGGTGTCAATCGCCTCCAGGTTTCATATCGACAATAGGGTCATGTACAGTATAGGAAGGGCGGCGATGGAGATGAAGTTGTTCGGTGAAGATGTAGTCCACGCCATTGGCGTGCCTCTTAGCGTTACAGGCAAGAACCCATTTTTTGACAGGAAGTGATATGATTGATCTGCATACGCATACCATTTTGAGCGATGGAGAGCTCCTTCCCAGCGAATTGGTCCGCTATGCCCAGGTCGCCGGTTACGAGGCGATAGGGCTCACAGACCACGTGGATTCCTCTAATATAGACTTCGTCCTGCCGCGGCTTGTCAAAGTCTGCGGGGTATTGAATTCTCATTGGCCGATCATCTCCATACCGGGCGTTGAGATAACCCACGCTCCGATAGAAGAGATAAAACAGCTTGTCAGATACGCCAGGCGTAATGGCGCCAGGATCGTTATAGTCCATGGCGAAACCGTATCCGAGCCGGTCATGCGGGGAACTAACAGGGCCGGGATAGAGGCCGGGGCTGATATAATCGCCCATCCTGGATTTATCACTCAAGAGGATGCGCGTCTTGCGGCGAAGCGGGGTGTTCTTCTGGAGCTGACGACCAGAAGATCGCATTCCAGGACAAATAGCCACGTGGTCAAGACTGCCATGCAGGCTGGTGCGCGGCTTGTCATAAACACCGACTCTCACTCCCATGAAAGCTTTATAACCGACAGCCAAAGAAAGCACGTATTGAAAAGACTTGGCTTAAAAAACGGCCAGATAGCCGCAATCGATATTGCATCGCGTAAATTTTTATGATATACTTATATTAGAAGAATAAAAGAGGGAGGATGATATGAGGATAATAGTGGTAATAATGTTAACAATGATGGTCGTGGGATATGCCTATTCTGATGAAGAATCGACGAAGAATATATTGAAGCAGGGTATTCTCGGCGCCGGGGTAGGCGCTATCTCTGCCGGAGCTTCAGGCGGAAAAGCCGGGCAAGGGGCGCTGATCGGCGCCGGCACATCCGTTATCGGAAGCGCGCTTCTGGACGCGATAACAGGCCCGTCGTCCGGATCTTCATCTTCAAGGACATCAGGCAGGCAGCAGCAGTCTGCGCCGCCTCCGTCAGGAGAATATTACTATTCAGATGAGCCTGAGGAATATTATGTAGAAGAGGCCCCTCCGCAAGGAGAGTCGGGTACCCAGAAGGTTTTAAAGCAGGGCCTGGTTGGCGCGGGCGTAGGCGCGATATCGGCAGGCGCGTCCGGCGGCAAAGCAGGACAGGGCGCGCTGATAGGGGCAGGCACGAGCGTCATAGGAAACGCGCTATTAGATACGATAACACAGCCTTCGCAGGAGAGAAAAGGAAAGGTATATCGAAAGATCCCTCCGAAGAAACAATATTCGAGCGAGGATGCCCAGGGAACGCCTGGCGCCGGAACCCACAAGAAGGTTATAAAGAAGTATGATGAAAGCGGCAAGATCGTATCCGAGGAAGAGATATATTATTAATTTCTATCCCTTTCTGCGGAGAGGGAGGTAGGGGGGGGGAGCATGAAAAACTTGACAGTGGCTATGGCAATTCTTATCGTCGGCGCAGGGCTATTATTAGAGTCTCGCTATGAGCTTAATATCCACTCGCCCATTGTAGCGAAATTAGACAGGTTGACAGGCGATGTATGGATAGCCAATTCGGGCGTTTGGAGGAAGGTAAAGCACGAAGAGAAGTCCCAATGCGTGGAAACGACAAGGACCGGTGAAACGGGCAAGTCCGCCCGATAAGATAGATTTAATGTAAAATGGGGACAGGCTACTTTTTCTAAAAATAGGCGCTGTCCCCATTTATTATCCTGTCCCAATTTTATAATCCCAATTTTATGAAAAAATGTATGTTTAAAAATACCTATAGGTTAGCCTGCGGCGTCCTGCTTATTCTGTTTGGGACAGCCTTTTTACAGAAGGACACTTTATCCGAAGAGATAAAAAAAGCGGATCCCGTATTTGTAAAACGTGTCGTAGACGGAGATACGATTGTCCTTTCTGATAAAACCAGGGTCCGCCTGATAGGGATAGACACGCCGGAGCTGCATTTCAGTCGGAAGCTGCTCAGGGATTCCAAGCGGAGCGGAAGAGACACCGCTTCCATACAGAAGATGGGCGAGCTGGCCATGGAATTTACTCAATCCCTATGTCTTGGGAAGAAGGTCCGGCTTGAATATGACGTTGAACGGCAGGATCGTTACGGAAGGACCTTGGCGTATGTCTGGCTGGATGACGGAACCTTCGCGAACGCGGAGATAGTGAAATCAGGATACGCCTCTGTAATGACCGTGCCGCCGAATGTGAAATACGCGGATCTCTTCGTGATGTCGGCCGCCGAGGCGCGGGAAAAGAAGAGGGGCTTATGGAAAGAATAAGATGGGCAGATTCAGGTTTTTGATCGTAATCCTTATATATATAGTCCTGTGCATAAGCGGATTCAACGCTCTTATATTGCAGCAGGAAGATATCCTCCGCAGGTACTTTGTCACATCCCCCCAGGATAGGATCAAAGAGTATAATTCGACTATATCAGACTCCCTCTTTAAATATTTCGTCCGCGAGAACAAAGAGGCGGACATAAACGGTGTCGCCAGCTATATAAAGAAATATGGCCGCACCTCTTTGTTCGATACGGTCTTCATCTATAAAGACGAAAATGGAAAGCTGTTTCAGATATCCAAGACAGGGATCGAGCCCATATCGAGCGAAAATGTAGACTTAAGCCCTGAAAAGGTCTATCCGGTATCAATCGACAGCGGCAGGAGAGACGGATACCTGATGATTGTAATAAAAGAAGCGAAAGACGCGGAATATGAAGAAGGCATGAAGAAATACAGATCCATAAGTTCCTCGCTTAGGGTCATGTTCTTGCTGTTTGTTTTCGCGTTGGCGATTATAGCGCTCTATCACAGCTATTCACGCAAGATGAGGCTCGCCAGAGACATGGCAGAGGCGAAGGCGTCTAACGACGGCCTCACGGGTCTCTACACACACGAGTATTTCGTAAGATTGCTGCAGATCGAAATAGAGAGATTCAGGATATACGGCCGTCCAATAGGCCTCATTATGCTGGACGTCGACAAATTCAAGTTGATAAATGATGAATACGGCCATGTGGCAGGCGACAGGATACTGCAGGAAGTGGCCGCGACGATAAAATCCGCCACAAGGTCAACAGATATATGCGGCAGATACGGCGGAGAGGAGTTCTCCATTCTAATGCCGTCTACGCACACATCTGAAGAGGCGCGACAGCCCAAGAGCGTGGAAAATTTCGCCTCCGAGATAAAAAATATGGCAGAGAGGATTCGAAGGAATATCGAACTTTTGGATATAACCTTGAATGACTCAAAACACGTCAAGGTCACAGTAAGCATGGGTATCTCGCTATCCCACAATAAGCGCATTCCGATTGATGCCGCATCATTCCTCGAGAAGTCCGACGCCGCTTTATACAAGGCCAAGGGCTCCGGCCGCAACAGGATCTTCGTCGATCAGGATTTCCTCACAGTTTAGCAGGCACCCTGGAGCAGGGTGCCTGCCGCATTTGAATTAGGATTTAAAATAGCTAGATATTTTTGTTGACTTATAAATGCTCATTGTGTATATTTATGGTGCTCTAAATTAATGAAAGCGTTTACAAAGTTTTTGATGGCCTTAAAAGGAGGATGCAATGCGCAAATTTAAGACCGTTATAGAGATCGTGTGCGAGGCAGAGGACCATGACGAGGCGATGGACGTGGCCGGGGAATATCTTCGCGGCGCGCTTTCCAGCGGTGTGAGCATGCAATGCCAGACTAAGCCGTTGTCGGGCGGGTCCAAACTTATGCTGACCGGATTTATGGCCATAGGGCTTGTAGGCGCCGGCTTTCTTTCCACAAGCTTCATCCATTCCCAGCCATATCAAGGCCAAAATTCAATCGGATCCAACGCGTGCCAGGTGCCGCTCAAGACCACAGTCACAGGCCTGGCTGAAGATAGGTTTAAAAACAGCTGGCAGGGCAAAGGCTTGCGCAGCGCATTGAATCATATAAAGCGATAATAAATGACTGTAATCCCAAAATGATAATGTCCTATTTAACCAATTTAGAAATGTCCTATGCCAAAGTTGCTATAATGTCTCTTAGCAAAGGAGGGCATTATGGCTGGAAAGGACATT
>JAHFGN010000049.1 GCA_023247415.1 Candidatus Omnitrophota bacterium | reverse complement strand
AAAAACGTCCTGATCTAACAAAAGAGGCTCTTATGCTGCCACCGGTTGATTTAGACGATTTACTTGATAAAAAGATTGCTAATCAGGCTATGAGGGGGTATGATGTGTCTTCCAGTCCCTTGCAAGGCATTAGGTTAGGAGAAGGTAATGGCGGTGCGTTTACCGTTCTGTTCGAACTTATTTTAATCCATAGGGCTCGGCAAAATTTTCCTTTCACCATTTTTTATAGCGCCTTAGCGCTCTTTCCTTCTCCTCGCTTTCCTTATCACCTTTATAGTAAATTTCTACAAGCTCGATTACGTCTTTATCTTCAAAATAGGCGTATATAACCCTAATCCCGCTCATAACGCCTTTGCCCTTCAGAGACTTGCATGCAAATTTTTTAGCCTTATATATTTTAGGATATTCTACGCCAAGATTAGATATCGGGAAAATGCCGCCATTATCTATGTGTAATTTATGATAGAGTTTTAATTGTTTATCTATGAATATTTTCAGGTCATCGTGGAGGGATTGATATCTTCTGGAGAGCTTTTTTAGATCGGTTTCGAATTCAGCGAGGCGCTTAATGTCATTGAATATCTTTTCCACTATACGACCTCACTGAATAATGCACTGTGCGATAAAAAACTGATTCATAATCTATCACATCGCCTTCTTCCGTAGTTAACCAGGGTACGTCGCCATGAGAATAATCACGTATCTCGGACGCGTTCATATCAGATAACTTATCTAAGACTTCGTCTATCATTTTTATCTCATGCGCTTTTAGTATTGTTAAGTCTGGCGGCCGTAACGGAAGATATTTTGTTTGTGGATATTGAAAATATTTATCCTTAACTTTTGATAAATCTTTTCCTTCCATTTCGCTTACTATTTTGATAAATTCTTTCGGCGTGGGCCCATAATGATTCTTTATATATGTCGCTCCTATAAGTTGCTCTTCATATTTTTCATAAAAATCGAACTCGATAAAGTAAAGAAGTTTATAAAGAACCGCCTCGCCAACATTTGGCTTGGACCCAACCTTGTTTAAAATATACAGAAGCGCCTCTTTAAACTTATCCAAATTCCTTTGGGGAACGCTTATTCTTACTTCTGCCTTTTTTTCTGGCTTCTCTTCTTTGGATTTTTCCAATATAATTTTCATATCTTTTTCCAAGTCGAGAAGTAAATCTGACGAAAGATTGAAGATTTTGGCAAGCGCAGCTATCTCTTCAGCGCTTATTTTTCTTTCCCCATTTTCTATTTGAGAAAGAGATACCCTGCTTATCCCTAATAAATCGGCAAGCTTTTTTTGCGCTAACCCGGCTTGTTCTCTGATACTTCTAATTTTTGCGCCTAATTTCTTATAGAAATTGTCCACCATTTCCCCCCTCCTTTAATGGGAGTCGATCATAAGTATACTATATGTAAGATAATCTGTCAAGTAAATGTTTGAAATTACTACCTTGTGGTGAGGAGCTTATAGGACTATTTTTGAAACCAGGCTATTTAGGATATTCGCTGACCTTTATGGTGGCAGGAATGGGGCGCCTTGTAACAGATCAGTGTTTGAAGAAACTCCTGTCGTCATTGTGAGGAGCCTTTGCATTTACCGCCGGGCGACGAAGCAATCTTGTTTTTAGATTGCTTCGCCACTTCGTGGCTCGCAATGACGGGTCTCGTCGATCTTCTTATAACACTGGACTGTTACGGCGCCTTTAAATCTGTCCCTTTTGTAATTTTTGCAGACGTCCTACTTTGTGACACCCTATTTAGCAGGGTGCACTTAAATAGGGTGTTTGTTGAATTTTATATTTCAGAGAAACTCCCTACAATTGAAGTTCTAAAACCGAAGCTGTAAAATCGCTTATTACTTATGCCAAGTCCAACTAACTAGCTTATCGTCTTTAAATTTGAACACGTAGTACCTCATAAAATTTGGAGCACATGCTACATCGGAACGACCATTAACAGCCCATTCCTTATTGACACTGCCATTAGAATTCTCAACGGTTAAAATATCAGAAAAACCACTTGGTTGACGTCCAACTATAGCCGCTACCTCATTAAAGTCCATTCCCGCATGTAGCTTCCCTTGGGTGTCAGCGGCTGTCATTTTATCAGCGGTGACAGTGGCACATCCACTCAATACTACACAAGCCAATAATACCATTAAAATCTTTTTCATCTCGCGCCTCAAAAATTATTTATCTTTTAATGTTTGTATCGCGCTATGATTTATTCCAGTATGCTACAATGCTGCTTAGTACTGGCGGAGGAGGTAGGATTCGAACCCACGGTACCCTTACGGGTACAACCGCTTTCAAGGCGGTCGCTTTCAACCGCTCAGCCACTCCTCCGTCAAAAAAACAGCTGCTTTATTATAGCCTGATATATGTCTTTGGATGAATTGTAAAAGCCTACGAAGTATTTCGTTATCTCGAATTCGGCGAAGACGGCGCCGAAGACAAGCGCGATCACCATGATATTCAATAGGTAGACGAGGACTATCGAAAAGACGTAGCCCGATTTCATTATGTCGGGCTGCCTGATCTTGAGTATTTCTACGGTCGAGATCAGGTGGAAAGCCAGCGTGAACCCTATCAAGAATATAAAAGTGGCGCTGTTTATCTTATACGACGCCGAGACGATGAAGTAGGCGCAGAGTATGATCAGCGAATATACGGGGATAAAATAAGGGCTCAATTCTATTATAACATTGGATTTATCCGTCGTCACGCTGCCGCCTTCTTTCGACGCCTTGAACGATTTTATCTTTCCGCCCAATACCCATGACGTGGCCGCATGGACCGCCTCATGGCCCAGGACATAGAGATAGTTGGGTTTGTAAAAAAATATGTGCAGGATGACATATGAGGCTATTCCCCAAAGGAAGAGGCGCATATGTTCTGAAAGCTCTTTTACAAGTATCATGTTATCGTAGAACGCCGCGCTGGCGCCTATGGCAAGGGGCATTATCAAAACTCCGAAAGATAATTTTATTATGATACCTATCATGTCTATTGAGGTTTTATCGCGTCCAGGCCGTCCATAAATGGGCGAAGCGCCTTCGGAATCATGACGCTTCCGTCTTTATTCTGATAATTTTCCAGGATGGCCACAACGAGCCTTGCGAGCGCCACGCCGGAGCCGTTCAGCGTATGGACGTATTCCGCCTCTCGTCGTCCGTCGCTCGTCGTCCGTTTAAATCTTATATTGGCGCGCCTCGCCTGAAAATCCGTGAAGTTGGAACAGCTCGATACCTCGAGATATGCCCCCGCGCCGGCCGCGTAGAGTTCGATGTCGTAACATTTGGCGGCGGCGAAGGATATGTCGCCTGTCGAAAGCATCACAACCCTGTACGGCAGTTCCAGAAGCTGGAGGACATCTTCCGCGTCTTTCAAAAGTTTCTCAAGCTCATCATATGAGTCTTGCGGCTTTACGAATTTTACAAGCTCAACCTTGTCGAATTGATGAATGCGCACAAGCCCCCGCGTCTCCTTGCCGTAAGAACCGGCCTCGCGCCTGAAACACGCCGTATACGCGGTGTAATAGATCGGAAGCCGCGACTCCTCAAGCAGATCCCCTCTGTGAATATTCGTAACCGGCACCTCCGCGGTCGGGATCAGAAATAGATCATCATCTTTCAGCCTGTACATATCCTCTTCCAACTTTGGAAGCTGGCCTGTGGCTGTCATGCTCATCCTATTCACCAGAAACGGGGGAAAGACCTCTTTGTATCCATGCTTCTTCGTATGCAAATCGAGCATGAAATTTATCAACGCGCGTTCGAGCCGGGCCCCGGCTCCAAGGAAACAGGCAAAGCCATGTCCGGAAATTTTGGCTGATACCCCGAAGCTGATTATGCCAAGAAGCTCGGAAAGTTCTAAATGCGTCCTCGGTTTAAAGCCTAATTTTGGGGTTTCACCCCAACTCTTCACAATCTTGTTCGCTTCCGGCCCACCTACAGGAATTGATTTATCTGGAATATTTGGGATTAGATATGTAAAATTGGCTACTTTTTTATAGACTTCCTCCACTTTTTCATCTAAAACTGATATTTTTTGGGAAACTACCTTCATCTTATCTATAAGCGTCTTTGGGTTCTTCTTTTCCTTCATTAACGCTGTAATCTCATCGTTCGCATTGTTTCTTTGATGCTTCAATTCTTCAGCTTCACTCAATAGTCTACGTTTTTCTTCATCTAACCTAAGGAATTCATCTATGTCTAACTTAACGCCGCGGTTCTTGATCGCCTCTTTGACCAACTCCTTATTATCTCTTATGAATTTGATATCTAACATTGGACTCCTTGTAATAGCATAAGAAACCAGAAACCAGAGTACAGTAACCAGAATCTGGTTAACGGTTACTTTTATATTACCCCTTTATCACTCCGAGAGGCCGCATGCGAGCGACGCGTTTCGAAATACCGGCGCTGTGGACTACGTCTACCACTCTATTGACATCTTTATACGCCTCCGGCGCCTCTTCCGCCAGGGTGTCCCTTGTGCTCGACATGACTATTATGCCTTTGCTTTCTAGTTCGCGCGCGATCGAACGGCCCCGGCATCGCGATATCGCGGCAGACCGCGAAAGAACGCGTCCTGCGCCGTGAGCTGTCGAATAGAAAGTCTCCTCTGCCTTTTTGGTCCCGACTAAAAGATAGGAATTGCGGCCCATATCACCCGGTATTATGACAGGCTGGCCTATCTTTTTATATCTGGCCGGCAGTTCCGGATGTTCAGGCGGAAACGCGCGCGTCGCTCCTTTTCTATGAACGAACAGAAGCTTTTCCCTGCCGTCTATATTATATTTTTCGAGCTTGCCGATATTGTGCGCGACGTCGTATATCAGATCCATCCCTAAATCTCTCGGGCTTGCTTTGAACACTTTTTCGAAGACAGATCGCGCAAGATGCATGAGGCATTGCCTATTGGCCCATGCGTAATTGGCAGCGCACTTCATCGCGCCGATATAGGCCTTGCCTTCGGGGGAGTTGACAGGCGCGCATGCAAGCTGCCTGTCAGGCACGTCTATATTGTATTTTGTGAGACACTTTATCATGTCGCGCGAATATTCATCGCATACCTGGTAGCCCAGCCCGCGCGATCCGGAGTGTATCATCATCGTGACCCGACCGGCTTCCAGATCGAATACCTTCGCCGCCTCTTCGTCGTATATCTCATCTACAACCTGAACTTCTAAAAAATGGTTTCCGGAACCCAGCGTCCCGGACTGCGCCTTGCCCCTTTCATAGGCGCGTTGGGAGACAGCATCAGGGTCCGCGCCCCTGATCTCGCCGTGTTCTTCTGTGTAATCAAGATCCTCTCCTCTGCCGTATCCGTGCTCAACAACCCATCTCGCGCCCTCAGCGAGAAGTTTGCGCTCCTCTTTTTCGCTTACCTTGATGTCGCCCTTTGACCCGACGCCGGCAGGGATGTCGTTGTAAAGTCCGTAGACAAGGTCTTTTAATCTCGGCTTCACTTCTTCTAGTTTCAAGTTGGTATTTACTAGACGCATCCCGCAGTTTATGTCATAGCCGATCGATCCAGGCGAGACAACGCCGTCGGCTTCTACATCCGTCGCGGCAACACCGCCGATCGGCATGCCGTAACCCCAGTGCACATCCGGCATCGCGAGAGAATATTTTACGATCCCCGGCAGGAACGCGACGTTCGCGACCTGCTCTGCCGCGCGGTCAGAGCGGATATCGCCTATCATCTCCTCGTCGGCGTAGAGAAGGCCGTCGACGCGCATACCCTGTTTATAGTCCTTCGGTATGCGCCAGCGCCAATCGTCTATTTTTTCTAAAGGCCCCTGCCAGATCATACGTCAAATATTATCTCCACGCTGTACTGCCCGCCTTCTTCTTTTATCTTTAGGTTGTGGTAGGTAACGGCCTTGATCTCCGTCTTCAGGCGGTTCCGGTTCTCGCCAACATGCCTGCCGCGCGCCCGGGCCTTTATGCGGCGTCCGTCAAGCTCAAGGATATCGAAGTCGAAGAAGATTATCCATTTTGTGTAGAAGTTGTAGAGGAGCTCATCGAGCCAGTTTACGAGAAGCTCTTCAGGGCTTTCCGCTTTGAGTTCGACATCTATCTCGACGGATCCCCTTATCCCCTCAAGGTCGGCTATGATGTCGAACATGCTGAAGGCGGCGTTTTTGAACAATTCTTTGACGCTCGCGCCGTAGACCCGCACGCCGATATCGGCTGTGTGCTCTATCTGCTCATACCTCTTCATGTATTTATTAAAATATTATCATATCGACGATAAATAAGCAATGGGCAACAGCTATAGCTTACGGCATATAACCTTTTGCTCATGCCTCTTCCAATTTCGCGTCCAGTATCCCTTCCAACTTAAAATTTCGCTCCTCATCCCGCAGATGACAGTGGGCGATGAGGTATGACGTATCGAAGCCTTTTTGTATCTCTTTCGGAGTGACAACGCGTTTTGTCGTGCGGTTGTTCCAGCTCGAATAGTAGGTTATATGCAGCCTCTTTTCGTCCCTTATCGCCTCCTCTATCAATTTGATCTTGTAGTCTTTGACGACTTCGCGCCCTCTGTCGGCCTTCCTGCGGCCAAGCGCGAAGATATCATCAATGGTCCTGGCGCCCTGGGCCCTCAATATGTCCAATTCTTTTTTGAATATCCCGAGCGTCATGATAGTGTCGGACATGGCCCTGTGCCTTTGGGACGCGCTTATGCCAAGAGATGAGGCCACATTCGCCAGATTGTACCTGCCGATATGCGGGAATAACCTCCTCGCCAGGGCCAGCGCGTCGATGACGCGATAATCGTCCAGGATATGCCTGTCCCCGCCCAGCGCGCATTCCAAAAATCCGAGATCGAATCCCGCGTTATACGCGACGAGGACGCTCCCCTTTATGAATTTTAGAAACCGGGAGAGGACCTCTTCTATCGCAGGCTTTCCCTTTACCATCTCAGCCGTTATCCTGTTTACAAAGAACGCGCCTTCTGATATGGGCCGGCCTGGGTCTATCAGGCAATGGAACTTTTCCGTCTTCCGCGACCCGATTGTAACACGGATCGCGCCTATCTCGCAGATCTTATCCCCGGAATACGGATACAGCCCCGTTGTCTCCACATCGAACACGGTAAACGGCAATGAATTAAGGCTCATGTCTTTTCACGAATGCCTCGAGGCAAGGCCATGTCATACAGCTCTTACTAAATGAGGTTACTAAATGGGGACAGGCTACTTTTTCAGGCTACCAAGATAACTGGAAAAAGTAGCCTGTCCCCATCTATTTATTTAATCATCGGTATAATTATACCCCTTAAAATACCAAATCCCAAGCGAATTTTTCGCTTGGGATTTGCGCAGAGCACGGAAGTAAAGTGGTGAGCCGCCCGAGACTCGAACTCGGCACACCCACATTAAAAGTGTGGTGCTCTACCAGATGAGCTAGCGGCCCGCTTAACCCTGTATCTCTTTTTCCTTGTTCGCGAGGTGGGTATCGATCTCTTTTATATATTTGTCGGTGAGCTTCTGGGTGTCTTCCTGGGCCTTGAAGCGTTCGTCCTATGTGGCCTGCTTGTCTTTTTCTAGTTTCTTGGCGTGCTCAATGGCGGCGTGCCGGGCTGTCCTTATCGATATCCTGCCGTCTTCCGCGATCTTCTTCAGGATCTTGTCCAGCTCTACCCTGCGCTCGGTCGTAAGCGGCGGAAGCGATATGCGGATCAGTTTCCCGTCATTGGCCGGGTTGATCCCGAGTTCCGATTTGAGTATGGCCTTTTCGATATCCCCCAAGGCCGTCTTGTCCCATGGCTGTATGGTGATTAACCTGGCGTCCGGCGCCAATATGGAAGCCAGCTGTTTCAGCGGCGTGGCCACGCCGTAATAGTCTACCCTTATGCCTTCTACAAGCGCGGTCGAGGCCCTTCCTGTCCGGATCGCGGAGAACTCCCTCTGCGTCGACTCAACGGTCTTCTTCATCTTCGACTCTGTATCGGTTATAATCTCTTTAATAGTCATGTCGGCCTCACCTCACCCCTTTACTATTGTCCCGACTCCTTCGCCAAGGATCACCCTCTTGACGTTTCCTTCCTTGGTCAGGTCGAAGACGACTATCGGCAGATTATTGTCCATGCACAGACTGACAGAAGTCGCGTCCATTACCTTCAAGGCCTTCTTGAGGACATCTATATACCGCAGGGTCTCATATTTCCTGGCGCGTTTATTTTTCTTTGGATCCGATGTGTATATACCGTCAACCTTGGTGGCCTTCAGGATGACATCCGCGCCGATCTCGATCGCCCTCAACGCGGCTGTTGTATCCGTCGTAAAATACGGATTCCCCGTGCCCGCGACGAATATGACGACCCTGCCCTTTTCCAGGTGCCTTATAGCCTTTCGCCTTATATACGGCTCGGCCAGGGCGTGCATCTCTATCGCTGTCTGCACCCGGGTGAATACGCCTATATTCTCAAGCGCGTTCTGCAGGGCGAGGCCGTTTATGACCGTGGCAAGCATGCCCATGTAGTCGGCGCTTACCCTGTCCATGCTCTTTGCGCCTGCTGATACGCCGCGAAAGATATTGCCGCCGCCTATCACTATCGCGATCTGGACATCGAGCGAGCGCACCTCTTTGACCTGAGCCGCGATGGAATCCAGGACGTTCTGGTCTATGGCGCCGTAACCGGCCCTGCCCTGAAGCGCCTCGCCGCTTATCTTTAAGACGACCCGTTTATATATAGCTTCTGACATGATATCTTCCCTAAGTATTTTTCTTTTTTACTAAGTACTATGTACTAAGTACTATGTACTGCTTTATATCTCCTCGCCCACCTGGTATCTTGAGAACCTGCGTATAACGATATTCTCGCCTATCTTGGCTATCATGGACGTAAGGATGTCTTTCACCTTAAGGGCCGTATCTTTTATAAACGGCTGCTCCAGAAGACACGCCTCTTCATAAAATTTCGCCAGCTTCCCCTCGACTATCTTTTCTATGGCGGCCGCGGGCCTGTCTTTTATCTGCGCCCTGAATATATCGATCTCTTTTTTCACGACCTCGGGCGGCGCGTCGTCCTTTTTTACATACAATGGGTTGCTGGCGGCGATCTGCATGGCTATATCCCTGACGAAGATCCTGAAATCATCGTTCCTGGCCACAAAATCGGTCTCGCAATTCACCTCAACGAGGACGCCGATCTTGCCGCCTGAGTGTATATAGCTTTCTATCCTGCCGTCTTTCGCGGCGCGGCCGCTTTTCTTCGACGCCAGCGCCGCGCCCTGCTTTCTTAATATCTCAACCGCCTTTTCCACGTCTCCGCCGGATTCGCGGAGCGCCTTTTTACAATCTATGACCCCCGCGTTCGTCTTCTCCCGCAGTCTCTTTATCGCGTCTATCATTATCCACCGCCCTTTACCTTCTTCCGCTTCTTGATCGGTTCTATCTTTTTGGTCTCTTCGTCATCTTTCAATTTAAGGTCCCCTTCGACCAGCTTCTCAACTTCCGGGTCTTCCACAGTAGGTATAAATTCCTCCTCCTGCCGCTCCTGCTCCAGCGCCTCCTGCGCCGCCAGCTCTTTCTCCTTTACCCCGGCCGCGAATTCTCCTCTGCCGTCCAGCACGCTGTCCGCGGCCTTGCCCGTTATGAGCCTTATGGACTTTATCGCGTCGTCATTGCCGGGTATGATAAAGTCTATGAGGTCCGGATCGCAGTTGGTATCTATTAAACCCACAACAGGTATATTGAGCCTGTTAGCCTCTTTGACGGCTATTTCCTCCTTTTTGGAGTCTATGACGAATACGGCGCCCGGGAGCCTTTCCATGTCGCGCACCCCGGCGAGATTCTTCATGAGCTTGGCCATCTCCTTGTTCAGCATGGCGACCTCTTTCTTGGAGAGTTTCGCGAATGTGCCGTCGTCGCGCATCTTCTCTATCTCCACAAGGCGCCTGATGCTCTTCCTGATCGTCTGAAAATTCGTCAGGAGGCCTCCGAGCCATTTCTGGTTGATGTAGAACATGCCGCAGCGGGTCGCTTCCTCTTTGATTATATCCTGCGCCTGGCGCTTTGTCCCGACGAACAATACATGCTCGCCCTTCGCCGCTACGCCTTTTAAAAAGGCCAGGGCATCGACCAGTGCGCTCCGGGTCTTCTCCAGGTCTATGATATAGATCCCGCTCTTCTGGCCGAATATGAACGGTTTCATCTTGGGATTCCAGCGTTTCGTCTGGTGGCCGAAGTGGACGCCCGCCTCCAACAGCTGTTTCACTAATGTGGATTCTACCATTGTGCCCGTTTCCTCCTTAAGTGGTTAAAATATTATAACAACAAATTCCGCTTTTTCAAGCAGATTAATATTAATATTAATATTACCGCAGCATGTTGTCCTTAAACTGCATGTCGTAGAGGCGCTTGTACAGGCCGCTTGCCTTAAGTAGTTCGTCATGAGAGCCGACTTCGACTATCCTGCCGTTGTCCATGACATAGATCTTATCCGCGTGTTTTATCGTGCTGAGCCTGTGGGCGATGGCGAATACGGTCCTGCCCTCCATGAGATGGTCTATCGCCTCCTGGACCAATACCTCGGATTCTGTATCGAGCTGGGAGGTCGCCTCATCCAATATCAGTATGGGCGGATCTTTAAAGACGGCCCGCGCTATGGAAAGGCGCTGTTTCTCTCCGCCCGAGAGCCTGAAACCCCGCTCTCCTATGATGGTGTCATACCCCTTCGGCAGCTTCATTATAAACGAGTGGGCATTCGCTATCCTGGCCGCCCTTATGATATCGTCTATCTTGCGCTCTTTCATCCCGTAGGATATGTTCGCCGCTGCCGTGTCGTCGAATAGTATGGTCTCCTGCGTAACCAGCCCTATCTGGTCTCTCAAAGACTTCAGGGACGCGCGCCGTATATCCACACCGTCTATCTTTATCCCGCCCCTGGACGGGTCGTAGAAACGCGGGATGAGGTTTACGAGCGTTGTTTTGCCTGTGCCGCTTGGCCCCACGAACGCGGCTATCTCGCCCACCTTCACCTCAAGGTTTATATCCTTCAAGACATCCTTATCGTCATATTTGAACCAGACGCCTTCGAAGGCAACATTCTTCCTTATGGGGGCGAGGTTGACGGCGCCGGGGGATTCCGCGACGGAAGGCCTTGTGTCCAGAACGTCAAAGATCCTCGCGGCCGCGGCGAGGGCCTGCTGATTTATCCCGTAGAGGTTGGTGAGGCGCTTTACAGGCTTCATCAGGGAAAGCAGCGCGACGAGGAATGTGATGAAGGCGCCGCAGGACAGGACGCCTGTTATGATAT
>JAHFGN010000048.1 GCA_023247415.1 Candidatus Omnitrophota bacterium | reverse complement strand
TATCGATGAATCTCGGGTCATGGCGCAATTCTTTATCGATCCTCAATGCGGCGACGTAGACTTCATCCTTGTATAACGCGCACGCCGCATAAGAAAATAATGGCAGCATCCTCGGCCTGCTGGATTCCCGATACGCGCTCGAAGAGGTTACGGTAAATCCGGGCGTAATAAACGCGCCGACGGCAAAGCACCCATCTTTTATGACAAAATTTTCTGTCTTTGGATCGTATCCTGCCGGCCTTCTATCAGGCAGCATGAATACCTGACTTCCGGACGGCAGCCTGATAAGGTCATGGGCATCAAGCCTGAAAAAATGTCCGGCTTCCATGCCTGCGCCGGTAAGTCTCGGCAGACTGAATATCCTGCCATCTTTGTCTGCCGCTAAGAGATGGGGCATGCCTCTCTAAGTTAGGGGAAGGCTGGTTGAGCCCATGAGGTATTTATCGATGGAGGCCGCGGCTCCGCGGCCTTCGGAGATGGCCCAGACGATCAGGGATTGACCTCTGCGCATGTCGCCTGCCGCGAAGATCCCCCTAACAGAGGTTGCGAAATTTTGATCGGTCCTGACATTTCCTTTAGGGTCAAATTCTAATCCGAGATCGTCCAGAAGGCCTTTATGTTCAGGTTGGGTGAATCCCATAGCCAGGATGACCATGTCCGCCTCTACTTCAAACCCAGTCCCGGGGAGCTCTTTCATGGCAGGGCAGATGGCGGCATTTTGCGAAAATTCCACCTGGGCGCACGCCAATCCTTTGACCGAACCATTCTGGCCTATAAATTTTTTAGTCAGGATAGACCATTTGCGTTCGCCGCCCTCTTCGTGGCTTGTGGTGGTCTTAAGGATCAAAGGATATTTTGGCCAGGAATAATCTTCTGTGCGGCACTCGGATGGCTTGGGCAGTATCTCTATTTGGATGACGCAGGACGCGGCCTGCCTATGCGCTACGCCGACGCAGTCAGCGCCAGTATCTCCCCCGCCGATTACAACAACTCGTTTTCCCCTGGCATCCATAGACTTGGCCTGCCTCAGATAATCCATGGCGAAATATATGTTTTTCAATCCTCTCCCCTCAATGTTTAAATCTCTTGGGACGCGGCTCCCTCCGGCAAGACAGACAGCGTCAAAATCTTTGAGCAGTTGTTTGGCCTTGATGTCCCCTCCGACATCAACGCCCACAACAAATCTTATCCCTTCTTTTTTCAAAAGATCTACCCGCCTGTCTATCACCCATTTTTCCAATTTGAAGTCGGGTATGCCGTAACGCAGTATACCGCCTATTCTTTCGTCCCGCTCAAAGACAGTCACGCGGTGGCCAGCCTTGTTCAGCTGGGCCGCGCAGGCAAGCCCGGCCGGCCCTGAACCGATAACAGCCGCGTTTTTTTGGGTGCGCAGCGCAGGTTTGCGTGGTCTGATCAAACCGGTTTTGAAGGCGTGTTCAATAATCGCCAATTCATCCTCACGTATCGTCACAGGGTCGTCGTTTATCCCTAAGACGCACGAGTACTCGCATGGCGCGGGACAGATCCTTCCGGTAATCTCGGGGAAGTTATTGGTCGCGTCCAAAAGCTGGAACGCGCGCTCCCAGTGGCCTCTGGACATAAGGTCATTCCACTCCGGGATATAATTTCCAACAGGACACCCCCAGTGGCAAAAAGGAGTTCCGCAGTCCATGCAGCGCGCCCCCTGGGTCTTGGACTGCTCATCTTTGCGCAAAACCGAAACCTCTCGATAATCCAAGACGCGCTCGCACACAGGCCTGTATGCTGCCGCTTCCCTCTTGAATTTCAAAAATCCTTTTATATCTTTCATCTTTTGTTATTGGCCGCTGTCTTTAATCACCCATCCGATACTTCCGCCAACTCAAGTTTCTCCTTGAGTTTCTGCTCGTTTAAAACGCGCTTGTACTCGATTGGCATTACTTTTATAAATTTATTTGCCTTGTTTTTAAGATCATCGAGTATCATTTTCGCGATTGGGCTTTTCGTGTATCTGTGATGATTGAAAAGCAGGTTATTCACTGCCTCCATATCCGAGTCGTTTAAGACGCTGTCCAGTTCTACCATATCCATATTGCACTTGTCTTTGAAGCTGCTGCCCTCATCATAAACATAAGCGATCCCGCCAGACATACCGGCGGCAAAGTTCCTTCCTGCGCTGCCCAGGACAACTACCCTCCCCCCCGTCATATATTCACAACCATGATCCCCAACCCCTTCGATGACAGCATAGAGTCCGGAATTTCTTATGCAGAACCTCTCACCCGCTATACCGCGTATATACGCCTCACCGCTTATCGCGCCATAAAAAGTTGTGTTTCCTATAATTATGTTTTTCTCAGGTGAATAGTCGGACCTTTTGTCAGGATATATGATAATTTTGCCTCCGGATATCCCCTTACCCACATAGTCGTTAGCCATCCCCTCAAGCTCAAAAGTGATTCCCTTGGCCAGCCATGCGCCAAAACTCTGTCCGGCGACGCCTTTGAATTTACAATATATGGTATCAGGAGCTAGACCCTCCTCGCCGTAGGCCCTGCATATCCTGCCGCTCAGCATGGCGCCGGTTGTCCTGTTAGAATTTTTTATTCCGAGCTCTATCTTCACTGACTTTGCCTCTTCCAGGGCCGGACGAGCCAATTCTATCAGCCTTAGATCCAATATCTTATCCACGCCGTGGTCCTGCGATATCGTACAATGCGCGCTGACTGTTTTAGGCGCCTCTGGCCTATACAGGATCTTTGAAAAGTCCAGGGCCTTCGCCTTCCAGGGGAGAATATCTCTATCCGCTTCAAGGAGGTCGCACCTGCCTATCATATCATCGAGCCGTCTTATCCCAAGGCTCGCCATGATCCCCCTAAGCTCCTGCGCGACGAACCGAAAATAATTTATCACATATTCAGGACGGCCCATGAACCTCTTTTGCAGAATATCATCCTGGGTGGCCACGCCGAGAGAGCAGGTGTTGAGATGGCAATGCCGCAGCATAACGCATCCAAGCGTAATCAGGACAGAGGTGCAGAACCCGAATTCCTCCGCGCCCAACAGCGCCGCTATCGCCACATCACGGCCTGTGCGCATCTGGCCGTCGGTCTGAAGGCGGACGCGGGATCTAAGGTCGTTCAATACAAGCGTCTGGTGCGTCTCAGAGATGCCCAGCTCCCATGGCAGTCCGGCATGTTTTATAGAACTCAATGGCGATGCCCCTGTCCCGCCGTCACCGCCCGATATCAGGATCATATCCGCGTGACCTTTCGCGACACCGGCGGCGATAGTGCCTACCCCAATTTCAGAAACGAGTTTTACGCTTATCCTGGCGCTCGGGTTGGTATTCTTAAGATCAAATATAAGCTGCGCGAGGTCTTCTATCGAATAGATGTCGTGATGGGGCGGCGGCGAGATCAACGTTACGCCGGGCGTGGTATAGCGGGTCTTGGCGATCGTGACGCTTACCTTGTGCCCCGGAAGCTGTCCGCCCTCCCCCGGTTTTGCCCCTTGCGCGATCTTTATCTGCAATTCATCCGCGTTGACGAGATAATTTGTCGTCACCCCGAATCTGCCGGAAGCGACCTGTTTTATCGCGCTCCGCTTGGAATCGCCGTTCGGCAGGGGCGTGAATCGCGCGGGGTCCTCCCCGCCCTCGCCTGTGTTTGACCTTCCTCCCAGCCTGTTCATCGCGACGGCGATGGTCTCGTGAGCGCCCCTCGATATTGAGCCGAAGCTCATTGCGCCTGTCGCGAATCGCTTTGCTATCTCTTCTACAGGCTCAACCTCCTCCATTGGAACCGGAAGGCCTTTTTTAAATTTTAGCAGGCCGCGCAGTGTCGTCGGATTCTTGGATTGGTCGTTTATCAATTTCGCGAATTCGAGATACTTATCATAATCGGCCTTCCGCGCCGCGTCTTGCAGGGCCGAGATTGTATCGGGGTTCCACAGATGAAATTCGCCGTCCCTCCTCCATTGATATAATCCGCCTGTGGCCAGATTCGGCGCGGATCCCTCAAACCCGTCGTACGCTTCGTTATGCCTAAGAATAGTCTCTTTGGCGATTGTATCCAAATCGACTCCGCCTATCCGGGATGGGGTCCCCGCGAAACATCGCTCCACGACACCCTCATTTAACCCCAGGGCCTCAAATATCTGGGCGCCTTTATAGCTCTGGAGCGTTGATATCCCCATCTTTGACAGGATCTTCATGATCCCTTTGTCTAAGGCCTTAATATAATTATATTGCGCGGCCTTAAAATCCAAATTGATCTCCTTCTCTTTAACCAGCTGCCTCACGGCCTCATAGGCGAGATATGGATTGACGCAATCCGCTCCATAGCCGAATAGGAGCGCGAAATGGTGGACCTCCCTGGGTTCGGCGCTTTCTATTATTATGCCGATCTGGGCGCGCAGGGCTTTGCGCACCAGGTGATGATGTACCGCGCCCGCAGCCAGAAGCGCCGGCAGGGCCGCGCTTTTTTTGTCCGCGCCGCGGTCGCTCAGGATAATGGATGTATATCCATTCTTTATCGCGGCTTCGCCCATCTCGCATATCCGCCTGAGCCCTCTTGCGAAATCCTTCTTCGACGAGACGTCAAACAAAAGAGAAATCGTCTTAGTCTTAAAACCCTTTGTTTTTATGGCGCGCACTTTTTGCAATTCCTCGTTCTTTAGGATAGGGTGCCTGATCAGCAATTTTTTCGCGTGTCCCGGGGTCTCATCCAGGAGGTTCTTCTCGGGGCCTACAAAGCTGAATAGGCTCATCACGAGTTCTTCCCTTATGGGGTCCACAGCCGGATTGGTGACCTGGGCGAAGAGCTGCTTGAAATATGCGTAGAGGAGCTGGGGCCTTTTGGATAGGACGGCGTGAGGTATATCGTTGCCCATCGAGCCGATCGGCTCCTGGGCGTTCTCGGACATTGGTTTTATCAATACCTTCAGATCTTCGCGCGTATAGCCAAATGCCTTTAATTGCGTCAGGATATCCTTACCGCGTTTTTTGGGATTCTTCGCCGCCTTAGCCCGGACCCCATCAAGCTCTAACATGTTGTCTTTTAGCCAGGCGGCGTAAGGCAGCCCAGAGGCGACGGCCTCTTTTACTCGAGCGTCATTGATGATGCGGCCTGCCGCTGTATCGATGAAAAATATCTTCCCCGGTTCCAGCCTTCCTGATGTCAGGATGTCATCCGGGGCGATATCCAGCACCCCGACCTCAGAGGCCATCACAACAAAATTCTTCTTTGTCACGATATATCGCGCCGGCCTCAGGCCGTTTCGATCCAGGCACGCGCCGACCCTTTCTCCGTCGGTAAACGCGATCGCCGCGGGCCCATCCCACGGCTCCATAAGACAGGCATGATACTTGTAAAATTCCTTGAGGCGCTCATCCATCAGGGTATTATGCTCCCATGCCCCGGGGATGAGCATCATCATGGCATGTGGAAGACTCCTGCCGGATAGGAGCAAAAGCTCGAAGACATTGTCAATCGCGGCAGAGTCGCTTCCGCCCGGGACGATTATCGGGAATATCTTTTTCAGCTGGCTGCCGAAGAATTTGGACTTTAAGAGCCCTTCCCGCGCCCGCATCCAATTGATATTGCCGCGCAGGGTATTTATCTCTCCGTTATGCGCCAGGAATCTGAATGGCTGGGCCAGATCCCAGGTTGGAAAGGTGTTTGTGCTGTAGCGAGAATGGACTAAAGAGATAGCGCTCTTAAGGCTCGTATCTTTTAAATCCAGAAAGAACTTCTCCAATTGATACGGCATGAGAAGCCCTTTATATGAGAATGTGCGGCATGAGAGGTTCGTGATATAAAAGAAGGATTTCTGTTTTATCTTTGCGCCGCGGATTATATTTTCGATAACCTTCCGGATAATATATAGCCTGCGCTCAAAATCCAATTTTTCCTTGATCGCCCCATCCCGGCCGATAAAGACCTGTTCGATCACAGGCGCTGTCTCCTTAGCGGTTTTACCTATGTCGGAATCGTCTACGGGGACCTTTCTCCAGCCTAAAAGCCGCTGGCCATATATTTTAATAACCTTTGCAAAGATGGCCTTGCAGAATTCTCGGTCGCCCGAGTCGGTAGGCAGAAACACAAGCCCTGTTCCGTATTCGTCAGGAGGCGGAAGACTGATCTTATTCGAACCGCACACTTTCGCGAAAAGCTCATGGGGCATCTGTATCAATACACCAGCCCCATCGCCTGTCTTGGGGTCAGCGCCTGTCGCGCCCCGGTGAGACAGGCGCTTTAAGACCTCGAGACCTTGTCTTACGATTTCATTTGACTTTTTGCCCATTATATCGCAGACAAAGCCAACACCGCACGAATCGTGCTCGAAGCGAGGGTCGTAAAGTCCTTGTTTTATCATTATGAAAAGTATAGCAAGAAGAGGCAGAAAATGGAAGGAAAAAGTTAGCGTGAACGGGACACCCTACTGCTGTCCCTGTTGTCAGCAGGGGGTCCCGATGCTTGTTCTTACGCGTGTTAAATATCGAAATAGAGGTAGAACTCGTATGGATGAGGTCGTATCCTGACAGCGTCTATCTCTTTCTTGCGCTTGTATTCTATCCAGATATCAAGGACGTCTTTTGTGAAGACGCCGCCCTTGAGCAGGTATTCGTGGTCCTCTTCGAGGGCGTCTATGGCGCGGCGCAGAGACGCCGGGACCGTAGGTACCTTGCTCAGTTCCTCGGTGCTTAGCTCAAATAGATCTTTATCGAGAGGCTCCCCCGGATCAATCTTATGCTGGATGCCGTCTAGGCCAGCCATCAGCATAGCGCTGAACGCTATGTATCCGTTGCATGACGGATCCGGCGGGCGGAATTCAATCCTCTTTGATTTGGGGCTGTCAGAATACATAGGTATTCTTACGGCAGCGGAGCGGTTCCTTGCCGAATAAACTAGATTTACCGGAGCTTCGTAACCAGGGACCAATCTTTTATACGAATTGGTTGTAGGCGCGCAGAACGCCATCAGGCTGTTGGCGTGCTTCAATAAGCCGCCGATATAATATTTGGCTGTCTGACTCAATAGGGCATAGCCGTTCTTGTCGTAGAACAGGTTGACGCCCTTCTTCCACAGGCTCTGATGACAATGCATGCCGGAGCCGTTGTCGGCGAACAGCGGTTTTGGCATGAATGTCGCCACCATATTATTCTTTTTCGCCATGTTTTTTATTATGTATTTATACAAGAGTAGGTTATCCGCCATCTTGGTAAGTTTATCGAATTTCATGTCTATTTCGCATTGGCCCGCAGTGGCGACTTCGTGATGGTGCACCTCAACGTTTATGCCTGATTCTATCATTTTTAGGATTATCCTGCTCCTTAAATCCTGGATAGAATCATGCGGAGGAACCGGGAAGTAACCCTCCTTAAAACGTATCTTGTAGCCAAGATTAGGATTTTCGACACGCCCAGTGTTCCAATCCGCCTCGTCAGAATCGATAAAATAGTACCCGGAGTTCTCTGTCTGGTCAAAGCGGACATCGTTGAAGATGAAGAATTCCGCTTCAGGGCCAAAATAGATGCTGTCCGCTATGCCTGTATCTTTGAGATACCTCTCGGCCTTCTTCGCGATATACCTGGGATCGCGCGTATACGGCTTGCGGGTCAGCGGATCATAGATATCGCATATCAGGCTTAAGGTGGGCACTTCGCAGACAGGATCGACTATCGCGGTTGACGGATCAGGTATTAAAATCATATCCGACTCCTGGATCTTCTGAAATCCCCTGATGGAGGATCCATCAAATCCTATGCCATCCACCCAGATAGACCTGGTTATGTCATCCATCTCAATCAACTCCGTTGCCGGAATTGAAAAGTGCTGCCACAACCCCGGCAGGTCGTTGAACTTAAGATCGATTATCTGGATACCCTTGTCCTTGACCATCTTCATCACTTCTCGGGCAGCGGTCTCGTCGGAAGAACCGTTTGTCAGAGGATTCTTCGTCTTCGCCTCTATTACAGCCTTTACCTTTTTCTTTGCCATTGCGCTCCTCCTGATTTTAAAAATAAAGACGTCCTCACCTTGAGAACGTCTTCGTTCCACCAAGTTAAAGTATCCTCATCTTTCATACTACCACGCGCCTATATTTTATGCAACTAAATTTATCCCTCGCGCCATTCATCTAAAAAAACATTTTTTGGTAACCTTGACCTGTTATCCGATAGCCTCCCCTCCTTTCTCGCCCGTTCTTATCCGTATGACTTGAGCGAGATCAAGGACAAATATCTTTCCATCGCCTATCTTTCCTGTCTTCGCCCCTTTTGTGATTGCGCTGATCGCAGGCTCGAGGTAATTCTCATTGACGGCGATCTCCAGCCTCACCTTTTTCAGCATGTTTCCCGTCTCTTTTCTGCCGCGATAAACCTCTGTCGCGCCTTTTTGCCTGCCGCAGCCAAGGACATTTGAGACAGTCTTCAGATGGATCTCTTTTTTATCCAATTCCTGAAGCACATCTTCAAGCTTGTGAGGCTGGATTATGGCGATAATCAACTTCATCTTCTCCTCCCCTTGCCCTATCCTCTCCCCGATAGAGAGTGTTGAAATACGTGACAAATCCTAAACCCTAAACAGGAAATCCTAAACAAATCCGAAACCGGAAATCAGAAACCAACCCGTTTCGAGTTTAGAGTTTTAACAGTTTCTCAACACTCTCCTATGGGAAAGAGGGATCGAGGTTATATTAATCGAGCAGTGTGTAAGCGCTCTCTTCGTGTTGTGTTATGTCCAACCCCATGACCTCATCCTCGTCGGCAACCCTCAGGCCGATCGTCGCGTCCAGCGCCTTCAGTATAACAAAGGTAACGGCCACGGCGTACGCCATGGTAGCCAAGACGCCGATAGCCTGCGTCCCGAGTTGAGCCGGATTCCCGAAGAATAGACCGTTATTGCCGGAGGCGTTTATCGCCTTTTGCGCGAATAATCCTACCGCAAGCGCCCCTACGGTTCCGCCTACCCCATGCACGCCAAACGCGTCGAGTGAGTCATCGTATAAAAGCTTTAGCTTGATTACCGCGACTGCCATATAACATACAAAAGCAACTGCGACGCCGATGGCGATCGCCGATATGGGCGAGACGAATCCCGCAGCCGGAGTTATCGCGACTAACCCGGCGACAGCGCCGGTTGCCCCTCCCAACAGCGTTGGTTTTCCCGTAATCCGCCACTCTATCAGCATCCATGTAAGAGCGGCCGCGGCCGCCGCGGTGTTCGTGGCTATAAACGCCGATACTGCCAGCTCATTTGCCGCCAGGGCGCTTCCGGCATTGAACCCGAACCATCCGAACCAGAGCAGCGCGGCGCCTAGTATTGTCAGGGGAAGATTGTGCGGGGGCATCGGTTCCCTGCCATAGCCTCTCCGCTTGCCTAATATGAGCGCGCACACCAATGCCGATATGCCCGATGAAATGTGGACCACAGTGCCTCCGGCAAAATCTAACGCGCCCTTGTTTCTCAACCATCCCCCGGCGCCCCATACCCAGTGACAGATGGGGTCGTATACAAGGGTTGCCCATAATAAGGTAAAGACCGCGTATGTTGAAAACTTCATCCTCTCAGCGAACGCGCCTGTTATCAAGCCCGGCGTTATAACAGCAAACATCATCTGATAGACCATGAAGAGCAGGTGCGGTATCGTAGAGGCGTAGTCGGGGTTAGGGGCCATGCCGACTCCCTTCAAGCCGAACCACGCAAGGCTTCCGATAAGGTGCCCTTTGTCCGGTCCAAAAGACAGGCTGTATCCCCATAATATCCACTGTATGCTTATCAAACACAGGACGAAAAAAGACTGCATCATCGTAGCCAGGACATTCTTTCTTCTAACCAGGCCGCCGTAGAAAAATGCCAGGCCGGGCGCGGTCATCATCATGACAAGCGCGGTCGATACCAGGATCCACGCCGTATCGCCGGAATTTATCATCTCAACCCCTTCCTCTCAAATTTATACATCTGTTTAACCAGTTGATAATTTTTGAACATAAAAAAACTACAAAAACGCGCATCGCGGCCTTTAGGCGATCCCCAGCTTCTCCCTTACCACTTTCGCGTAAACCCTGTTTATGCGCTCGGTCTTAAGCCATCTCTCCAATGTAGCTATCTGTATGTCAAGCTTCTTAGAGAGGTCGTGCAGTGTGTAATTATTCTCCTCTTTCAACCGTTTCAAGATTTCGATCAATTCCTTGTCAATCACCTAAATCGCGCCTTCCCCTTTTTCGCCTGTGCGGATCCTGTAGACTCCCTCGATAGAATACACGAAGATCTTTCCATCGCCGATGTCGCCGGTCCTGGCGACATCCATTATAGTCTTGATGATGCGCTCGGCTTCCTGATCCTTCGCGACGATCTCAATCTTCACTTTTGATAAAAGCTCTACCTTATATTCCTTGCCGCGCCACTGTTTGGTAATGCCTTTTTGTTTGCCATGTCCCTCAATCTCCGTAATCATCAAGCCCGGAGACCCAATCTGCTCCAACGCGCGCCTCACCGTGTCAAGCTTCTCGGGGCGAATTATCGCTTCTATCTTCTTCATCTTATGCTCCTTTTTGTTATCTAATGAAGGCCTCTTTGGCTATAGGTGTTTCCGAATGTTTGTCAAGCTTCACCCCGCTATACCCAACGACCCCCATCTCAGGTATGTCCAACCCCCCTATTTCAGTATCCGGGTCCACGCGATTTCCCACAATTATCTCAAGCAGTTTGAAGATAACGAGCGAGATCAGGCCCACATAGATGAAATTGGAGATTACTCCGGTACACTGCGCGAAAAACTGCGACGGGTCTCCGTAAAAAAGACCCTTTACAGTCCCAGCGACTCCGTTCCAGCCGTCGCCGTAAGAGCCGTCCGCGAATAACCCCAATGAAAGACACCCCCATGCGCCGTTAACTCCGTGGACAGATATCGCGCCAACAGGATCATCGAGCTTGAGCTTGCCTTCAACAAAGTACACGGCCTCCACTACTAATACCCCGGCGACAAGGCCGATCACGCAAGCGCTTATGGAATTGACAAAAGCGCATGGAGCGGTAATGGCCACCAGCCCTGCCAGCATGCCATTGCACATCATGCTTGGGTCAGGCTTCTTTGTGCGCACCATCCACATCCACAACGTAGCCGCCATTGCGCCGGTAGCGGACGCCAGCATCGTGTTAGTCGCGATAACGCCTATACGCAAGTCTGTTCCCGCCAGGGTGGAGCCGGCATTGAATCCGAACCACCCGAATGCGAGGATAAACGTGCCGATGACCGCCATGGGTATGCTATGACCAGGGATCGGATTGGCGCTGCCGTCATGATTGAATTTGCCGAGCCGCGGGCCGACAAGCCATGCGCCTACTATGGCGATCACGCCTCCTGTCATATGTACAA
>JAHFGN010000047.1 GCA_023247415.1 Candidatus Omnitrophota bacterium | reverse complement strand
AACGCCTATGGCGCCGCCGATCGCCAGCGCCCCTGTATCTCCCATGAATACAGTCGCCGGGTATGAATTGAACCACAGGAACCCAAGCCCAGCGCCGATGATCGCGGCGCAGAAGACGGTCAGCTCCCCTCCATCCACAAGATGGAATATATTGAGATATCCGCTGAATTTGGCGTGGCCTGATATATAGCTCAACACCGCGTAACTTAAGGCCGCGAATATAGCGCATCCTATCGCGAGACCATCCAACCCATCGGTAAGATTCACGGCATTTGTGGAGCTTATCATTACAAGCATGATAAATAGAATATACAGCGGGCCTAAATTTACAATGATGGTTTTGAAGAACGGGACTGTTAAGGTGTGAGGGATTGGAGTAAATTTATATACATAAAGCGCCAGCGCCGCGGAAACAATTGTCTGAAACAAGAGCTTTCGTATGGGGCGAAGACCCATGTTAGTCTTGCTCAATATCTTGAGATAGTCATCAGCGAACCCGATCCCCCCCAAAGACACTGTAACCAGAAGGGACGTGATTATATACCTGTTCAGCACATCGGCCCATAGAATGGTAGGGACGACTACCGCCAGGATTATTATGAGGCCTCCCATTGTAGGGGTGCCCTGTTTATGCATATGCAGTTCGTAGAGCGGCCGCACATGCTCTTTTCTGATATTCTGGCCGAAGTTGACGGCCTTCAGCCATTTTATAATGGCTGGGCCGAATATCACGGATACCAGGAAAGCGGTTACGCTCGCCATCGCGGCCCGAAAGGTTATGTATTTGAATACATTGAACCCGAACCAAAACTCACGCAGCGGATAGAATATGTAGTAGAGCATAGATTAGTTCAGAGTTCGGAGTTTGGAGTTCGGAGTTTGGAGTAAAGGCGATTTCGCGAAATAGTCCATAACTCTCTCCATCCTCATTGCCCGCGACCCCTTGATGAGCACAACGTCGCCTTTTTTTACCAACCGCCTCAAGAGGCAAGCCGCGTCTTTATGGGTCCTGCACATAACGGCGTTCTTTTCCTTCATGCCGCGCGCGAGGGCCGCGGCCGCCGTGTGTCTGGAAAGGTCTCCGATCGTGAATAAAAAATCCACGCCGGATTGGGCCGCAAGTTCTCCAACAGCCGCGTGGAACCGCCTTGCGCGCGACCCAAGCTCAAGCATATCGCCGGAGATGAGAAATCTTTTCCCCTTTGCCTCATAATCCAGGAGCGAGTTGATAGCGCATCTCATAGAAAGCGGATTGGAATTATACGCGTCATTTATAAACTCTATCCCGCCAATCCTATTTATCGCAAGCCTCATGGCGCTCGTCTGTCTAAAGGCCGCGATACGTCTTTGGATATCCGCCCAGTGGACTTTAAAATATGACGCCGCGGCTATAGCTGCAAGCGCGTTATAGATATTGTGCCCTCCCAGCATATTAAGCTCAAATGGATGCCTTTCATTAACCATGAATCTCCATTGCCCATCTTCCCATTTCGCATTGCTTGCCCTGAAATTGTTATGCCGGCCGAACCCAAATGTTACGACCTCGAGCCGCTTAGCCCGGAATCTTGAAAGAAGCCTGTCATCTCCATTCACAATGGCCGCGGCGCCGCATGGAAGACTGCCCAACAGCTCTTTCTTGGCTTTATAGACATTTTCAAGGCCGTCCAAAAATTCCAGGTGCGATTCGCCTATATTTGTTACAACCCCCGCGGAAGGCCTCGCGATGCCGCTCAAGGTTTTTATCTCGCCCGGATGATTCATGCCCAGTTCCAGGACAGCGATATCGATGCCTTTATTCAACTTCAAAAGCGTCTCCGGCACGCCTATATTATTATTTTTGGTTCCCTCGTTCTTCAGGACTTTGAACCTGCCGGACAACACATGGCTCATCATATCTTTCGTAGTCGTCTTTCCATTGCTGCCGGTGACCGCTACAACAGGCACCGCGAAGCGCATTCTATGATAATTCGCGATGGCGCCGTAGGCGGCAGTCGTGTCGGTCACGTGTATGACACTTTTTCGTACATAGTACTTATTACATAGTACATGGTTAGAGATGACAGCGCCGATGGCGCCTCTTCTTAAGGCCTGCGCGACAAAGTCATTCCCGTCGAAATTCGCGCCTTTTAAGGCGACAAAGAGATCTCCCTTTTTTAACGACCTGGAATCAGTGGAAAATCTATCGGATGCCGCTTCCGTATTGGAATCGCCTGATATTAGCCTGCCTTTTGTGCATTTTAAAATTTCCGCGATTTTCATCCCAATATACTCCGCGCAATTTCACGATCGTCAAACGGGATTGTCCTGCCGCCTATTATCTGATGGGTCTCATGGCCTTTGCCTGCTATCAGGATGACGTCTCCCTTTCCGGCCATCCGTATGGCGGAAGCTATGGCCTTAGCCCTGTCTTCCTCTATAGAAAAGTTGGAAAATTTGCCTTCTACGCCATTCAGGATATCGGCTATTATGCCGGCAGGATCTTCATTTCTAGGATTATCCGATGTTATCACAACCCTGTCCGAGAGTTCGCATGCCGCCCTGCCCATCCGCGGCCGCTTCGAGGAGTCCCTATTGCCTCCGCAGCCGAATACTGTTATTATGCGCCGCTTTGCGGCCGATCGCAGAAGGCCAAGGACATTGTATAACGCGTCATCTGTATGGGCGTAATCGACGAATACCCGAAAAGGCGCTCCTGGGCAGACCTCCTCCAGCCTGCCGGGAACCGAGTTTAAGCGCTCGATCCCATCCTTTATGCGCCTTAAATCTATCCCCTGGGATTTTGTTATCGCGAATGCGGCGAGGATATTCGATACATTGTGGGCGCCCAATAGGGCGGTCCTGATCTCAATACCGCCATCTCCGGCCATAATCTTAAAACGCGAACCCGAGATAGACGCAGAGATATCTTTCGCCATAACCGAAGCCTTTGTTTTAATACCGTATGTCAGGACCCTGTTTTTTATGGAGGCCGTCAGGCCGGATACCAGCGCGTCATCCGCGTTGAGGACAGCCACGCCGTCTTTTTTAAGAAACTTGAATATCTTGGACTTGGCCTTCAGGTAGTTTTTGATCGTCTTATGATAATCTAGGTGCTCAGGGGTTATGTTGGCGAACGCGGCCGCGTCGAGGGCGATTCCGGCTATCCTATCCTGATCGAGGCCGTGGCTTGAGGCCTCCATGACCGCATAGTCCAGACGCGAATCCGCCATATCTTTCAATATCGATTGAAGCTCCAATACGCCCGGGGTAGTATTGTTAGAGACCGCTGCCCTTTTCCCAATCCTGTATTCGATCGTCCCTATTACGCCGACTCCGAGCCCGGCGGCCTTCAATATACTCTCCACTATATATGTTATGGTGGTCTTGCCGTTTGTGCCGGTGATGCCGATGGATTTAAGCGCCGCTGAAGGATGGCCGTAAAAATTTGCCGCTATTAAAGGGAGCGCGCCCTTAGTGTCTTTTACCGCGATTTCAATCGCGGCTCCTGCCCTGGACTGTTTCCCGGTTACGATCGCGGCCGCGCCCCTGGCCGCGGCCTCTCCAATAAAATCATGGCCGTCGCGGATCGTCCCCTTGACCGCGATAAAGAGGCTCCCCTTTTTAACGGCCTTCGAGTTCGTTGTGACGCGCTTTATCTGAACGCGCGATATATCATCCGCGCATACGAAATTTACGCCGGTCAGGATGCGAAGAAGGATCATCGCAGCTCCAACGCGGGCTCTTTTGAGTTCATATATTTCAGCGCTGCCGAAGCGACTCTTGAGAACACAGGGGCGGCCACATCTCCGCCGTAATATACCGGATGCGGTTCATCGACGCAGACCGCTATGGCGAGGCGGGGATCTTCCAATGGCGCGAACCCTATAAATGACGCGATGAATTTATTGTGCGAGTAGATGCCCGCGGACTCCACCTTCTGGGCGGTCCCCGTTTTTCCACCTGCGGTAAAGCCGTCCACCTTGGCCTTTGCGCCTGTACCGCTGCATACCGCTCCGGCCAGGACCGCCTTCATCTTAGCGGCAGTCACTTGCGATATCGCCCGCTGCGGCGGAAGAGTCGGAAAGCTTTTTATGACCTCGCCTCTTGAATCGACAATCTCTTTAATGGTTTTGGGTCTTACCAAAAGGCCGCCGTTGGCGATCGCAGAGATGGCCCTCACCAGCTGAATCGTTGTCGCTGTAACCTCCTGCCCCATCGGCACAGCTAACATGCTCGTCCTGGTCCATTTGGAAATATCCCTGTTCATGCCCAGGACCTCTCCCGGCAGATCTATTGAAGTCTTTGTCCTGAATCCAAATCTTGTCAGATACTTGTACATTTTATCGGCGCCAATGCGGGAGGCCGCCTTGATTGTGCCAATATTGGATGATTTCTCTATCACTTCTTGAAAGGTAAGCACCCCGTGAGGCCTGTGATCGTGGATCGTCCTCCGCCCTACCTTATAAGAGCCGTTCTCGCAGAAGAACTTGTCGTCTAATCTGACTGCGCCCTCTTCGAGGAGCGCGCTTGCCGTAACTATCTTGAAGACGCTTCCTGGTTCAAAAAAGTCGCAGACGGCCCTGTTTTTTAGGGAGTCGACGGAGCGGTTTTTGAAATTGTTCAAATCATAATTGGGCAGGCTGGCCATGGCCAGGATGTCGCCGGTCTTGGGGTCCATGACGATTATGGACGCGCCTCTGGCATTATGTTTATTGTACGCGGCTTCGAGTTCCTGTTCCGCTATATGCTGGATCACCTCATCAAGCGTCAATACGAGATTTGCGCCGTTTTTTGGGGGGATATATTCGCGCTGGTAGGACGCGACCTTCCGGCGTTTTCCGTCCTGCGTGGAGACCAGCCACCCCTGCGCCCCTTTTAGATACCTGTCATGCAGGAGCTCAAGACCCTCCATTCCGTTATTATCTATATCGGCTGTCCCGAGCACATGGCAGGCCAGCCTGCCGTTTGGATAGAACCTCTTTGATTCCTTTATCACATCCACGCCCTTCAGCTTCAGGGCCTTTATCGCGGACGATTCTTCCGGCGTAACTTTGCGCTTGAGCCATACAAAGCCTTTGTCTCTGTTCAGCCGCTCGAGCACAAGTTCTTCCTTTAGTTTCAGGCAGGACGCGATACTGCCTGAGGCGCGGACCTTGTCGATCACTTCTCTTGGGTTGGCGAATATTGAATCTACGTTCAGGTTCACGGCAAGGACGCGCATATTTCTATCGAGGATGGCGCCCCTTTTGGGCTCGAGAGGTATCGAGACTGTATGCTGGTCTTTAGCTGCCGCGGAATAGAACGGAAAATCTATTATCTGGATGAAGATAAGGCGGGTGATTAGGAATAACAGGACTGCGAGAAAAAAGAATAATATCGCGAAGTGGCGAAACCTCAAAATACCGCTATGCACAATAAACCTATATATAAAAGGTTATTTCAGGTTAAACTACCTCTCTTTTGCCTGGGCTTCCTGTCCTACGAATGCGAACTCCAAAAGGTTGTCTATTACGCCCTTCTTCCGAGCGCGCGCCAGGACGATAGATGACCGCTTATCATGGGCCTTTCGCGCCATCGCGACTTTTATGACCTGCTCTTTATGCGGATATTCTACCTTGATATTCTTCGCGATGAGCACGCCTTCCATGCGCCTCGGGGCCGTTAAATTATCTAAATTATATACCAGTTTTTCATGCTGGTCAAGCAAAACCGAGACACGTTTCTGGCCGGATTCTATGGCGTAACTCAGCTTAACGAGCTCGATCTGCTGATGCACATACACGAGGCCTATCAGCGTAAATACGAATATCAGCATAAAAGCCTTAAATATCTTCATACCGCGGCAACCTTTTCAGCGACTCTAAGCTTGGCGCTCCGCGATCTCGGATTTAACAGGATCTCGGCGCGCGAAGGCGTTACCGGTTTTTTAGTAATCGTCTTTAAAATACCCTGCTCCTGCATCTTTTTGAAAGTCTCCTTCACTATCCTATCCTCCAACGAGTGAAACGAAATGACAACAACCCTGGCGCTCGGATCCAGGTGCCCTATTGCCTTTTCCAACCCTTCCTCGAGTGCGCCCAATTCGTCATTCACATAGATGCGTATCGCCTGGAATGTCCGGGTCGCGGGATGTATCTTCTGGCGCCGGCGCCGGATACGAATCGCCCCGGCTGTTATCCGCGCGAGTTCTTTGGTGCTGGATATCGGATGTCTGGCTCTTTCCTGCGCGATCGCGCGGGCGATGCGTCTTGCGAATGGCTCCTCGCCGAATTTGAATATTATATCCGCGAGTTCGCGCTCACTCATCCTGTTGACGACATCGAAGGCGCTTAAATGCGATCTGGTATCCATGCGCATGTCAAGGCGAGATTCCACCTTTATCCCGAAACCGCGTGAGGCGTCTTCGAGTTGATAGCTCGATATGCCAAGGTCAAACAGCGCCCCCCCTATCCTGTCGATTCCCAAATCTTTCAAGACCTTGTCGAGATTTCTAAAATTGGAATTTACCAGGATTGCCGAATTCTTAAAATTTCGCAATGCCTGCCGCGCCAGCTCTATTGCCATACTATCCTGATCTATGCCTATAAGCCTTCCGCCGGGGAGTATGCGCGGCAAAACTTCCAGCGCGTGTCCCGCCCCTCCGACCGTGGCATCCAGTATCGTATCGCCGGGCTCAAGATTGAGGCCTTCCGCCGCTTCTCGTATTAAAACCGCCTGGTGCGGAAGTGTTGGAACGCCTTCATCCATTCGGTTTAGACAATATCCTGATATCGGTGAAAAATAACGCCTTGGGGGTTTTGGACAAATCGCGATTCAGAGACTTTAGCTTCTTGAGTCTTTCGATAAAGGCATTCGGATCCACCGTCTTATAATTCTGGTTCAGCATATTATAACTATAAAAACTGCGCGATATCATAGGCACTCCTTTATTGGGTTAGCCTTCCGGTTCGACCAGCTTTTCCGCTATCTCCTCATAAGAAGATTTCGACAACTCATAATACGCGACCCACTTCTCCTTCGACCATATCTCTATTCTGTTCGATACGCCTATTATCACCACGTCCCTTTTTATATCGGCATAATCCTTCAGATATTTCGGTATAAGGATCCTGCCCTGTTTATCGCACTCGACATCGCTCGCCCCCGCGAAATACATCCTGTTGAACCTGCGGCCGTCGGATTTTGTAAACGGCACCGCTTTAAACTTTGACTCCTGGCGGGACCATTCTTCTTCCGTGAACATGAAGAGGCACTTGTCGAGTCCGGTTGTAATATAGAATTTTTCCACGTAATGTTCTTTGATCGACTCGCGGAATTTGGAAGGGACGATGAGGCGCCCCTTCTTGTCTATGGTATGTTCAAACTGGCCGTAGAACAAGCTTCCTCCACTTTAAACCACTTTGTGGCACATCGTGTTATTAAGTATACACTATGATATTATATTTGTCAAGAAAATGGGGACAGCGCCTATCTATTAAAATAGGCGCTGTCCCCATTTTAAAAAAAGAGCAGGTCTGTAAGCCGAGTTCTGTGTTAGGCGGTCATCTATCTAGCCATGCCATTGCTGGCATGGTCATGCGACCTTACCCGTCCCGACACCGACTCACTTAACGGTAGGAACGAGCAGTTCCTGATTCGGGACCTATTTGGTCTTGCTCCGCGTAGAGATTGCCTCGTTTCACCCTCCGCCAGAAGCGGAGACTCGTCTCTGTGGCTCTGCATCCTCGCCTTGCGGCGGACGGCCGTTAGCCGTTACGCTGCTCTTTGGAGCTCGGACTTTCCTCCCCCGCGCGTGCGGGGGCGACCACCCGGCCTGCTCTTGCATTATATCCTCAAACCCGACAGATTTATAGCCTTGTTCGCCAATAGATCCGCGGTCTTATTTTCTTCGCGCGCTATACGCCTAATCTCGAATCTCGCGAAACCATTGAGCATGTGGAGCGCCTGTTCGAAGAGCTGTTTTATCTTTTCGTCTCTTACCCTGTATCTGCCGTTAATCTGCTCCGCGACGAGTTCGCTGTCGAGATTTATCACAACCTCCTGCGCCTTCAACATCAGGGCTTCCTGTAATCCGTATATGAGAGCGTTGTACTCGGCTATGTTATTCGTTGTCTCGCCGATATATTTATAAAACTCTTTTAGCGTCTTCCTGGTTTCATCTTTTATCACCACGCCTACGCCGGCCGGCCCAGGGTTGCCGCGGGAGGCGCCGTCTATGTACAATACCAGCTTCCTATTCTTCAATATAGAGCATCCTCGCACAATTGCCGCAGAATATTATATCCTGCTTCATCTTTATCTCGTTTATGACCTGCGGCGGCATAACCCTGTAACACCCCTGGCACGCGTCGCCTTTAACAGCCGCCATCGCAAGTCCGCTTTTTGATTTGAGGATCTTATCGTATTTGGAAAGCATCGTTTTATCGGCTCGCTCGGCCGCTCCGGACCTTGTCTGCGTTAAGGAGGCGAGCTGCGATTCCTTTTGGCTCGCTGCCTCTAAGAGGCGCGACTTCTCCTGGTTCATCTTGGCCTCTTCATCCTTCAGGGCCTCTTTTTCGCCAGCGCCCTTTTTATTCTCCGCGTCAATTTCATCCAGCAGCTTTATTATCTCATCCTCAACATTGGATTTATCCGCCTTTGCCCTCTCTATCTCCTGCTGCATCGCGGAATATTCTTTATTGGTCTTCAGCTGATACAGCTGGGTCTGCAGCTTTTTGATGTTGGCCTCTCTGGACTCAAGGTCGATCTCTTTTTCTTTCCTCTTCACCTGGATGAGTTTTATCTTCTCCTCCAGGGCCTTGAGCGACTTTGTATTTTCGCTGAATGAGTCTTCCAGCCTTTTTATCTCCAGAGGTATCTCCGCCAATTCCCTCTCGAGCCTGAAGATTTGCGTATCCAGGCCCTGGAGCTCAACCAGTACCTTAATTTGTTCCTCTAAATTTATCTGTGTCATGTCGCATAATTCCACATAAGGGAAAAGGAACAGCGAGGCCTTTCAAGGCCGAGCGTTCTAGTGCCCCTTGTCGCTTCGCTCCTTTAGGACAAATTTCGCATACCTGCAAAGCTGGGGCGAAATTTGGTGGGCTCACTAGGACTCGAACCTAGGACCAAGAGATTATGAGTCTCCTGCTCTACCGACTGAGCTATGAGCCCCGAAACTATAACTTATTTATTTTGAGTCTGTTGTTGAAGTCGTATTATACGCTCATTTTTCCAGATATCATCACTCATTTTTTCACATAGCATCCATTGTCATGGCCAGTCTACCGTGTCCATTTTCGTTAAAGGTATGCACCGGACAAGCCTGGCCCCTATAAGAAATAATGCCTTAAAAGTGCTATGTTTTCGCAGGGCCAGGATCGCATATTCAGAACACGTAGGTGTAAATCTACACTTGGGCCGAATCACAGGCGATATTCTTCGCTTATAATCGAAAAGCAGGTTTATTAGCGATGTTTTCATTTAAAAAACATTCTTACATTGAGGACAGACCTTCTTACCTTGACGGAAGAAGTAATATAGAATAGCTGGTAGGACCATTATAAACGCCAAACAGCAGCATGTAGTATCGCTATAAGCGTCTTTGAGTTCGCCTGGGGCCGCGATAAAACCGCACCGTGGGCATTTAAGCATTGATCCGTCTGATGGTTGCGCTGTCTCGCTCTTAGCATCAACTTCTTTTTTCGTCAAAGGTACGCGGCAATCCAGACATATTTTCCAGGTGTAATCGTATTCCTTTGAGCACCTTGGGCAAATATTGCCAAGCCGCGTCGGTTTCGACTCCGGTTTTAAGAGCATCTCGCCGCAATGTTTACATTTAATAGCCTCGTCCTGGACATCCTCGGCATACATGGGACATTTTTTCATAAGGACCCTTTATTTGGAAACAAAAAAAACAACCCTTTTTGAGAGTTGCCTAAATCTTTGTTTAATATCTCGCCTGCAGGGTTTCAATTAGCTCGAAACTAAATTAGGCGCTTCAAGAAATTTCAGGATGGAATCAAACTCTTCTTTCAGCTGATAATCGGTACAGCCTGCAAGCTGCGGCAATATCTCGCTAAAATCCTCTATAGTGACACCTACGACTTCTCTGGTAGAACGCTCCAATCTGACAAGGATATCTGCGGACATGCTTAGATTTATAGTATTCGACCTATCAGCATTTTTTCTCATTACATATAGGACATCATTTTCTAAATCTCGATTAATATCTATATCTTTAGCGCCCATCATAAGCCTCCATGTCAAATCCAGGAACATTATCTTGTCCATAGCAACTCGTCATTCTTGCCTCTTTCTCGTTAATCAATTTTACCGTTATTTTTATATAATTATAATAGGGCAATAGGTGCGGACACTTTTTAAATATTGCTATCCGGCTTGGCTCACGTTGTTTTTGACAAACAGCGATCGTATCATCTAACGGACTCTCTAATATTTTTTTGACCAGATCGGCGCGATCGCGTACCTCTTTATGTTCTTTGCTAATCTTATGACGCCATACATCATCAAATAATGTAACGGTTCGATGCAGATAAGGACAGGAAACCTGTATTAAGATAAATCTTGGGGATTTTATTGATTCCTCCATCCATAAACCTTTTATTTTGGAGTAGCCTAACTATACCTTAAATCTCATGGCTTGTCAAAGATTATTTCCGCAAATTTTAGTCGCGCCTGGCAGCGATGTCTGCGGGGGCATGTCAAGCGGACATTAACATCATACATTACTCATTAAATGCCAGCGACAAGAAATGCTTCAACTTGCGCGCGCGGGTTGGGTGGCGCAGTTTTCGCAGGGCCTTGGCCTCGATCTGCCGGACGCGCTCTCTGGTAACCTTAAATACCGCGCCTACTTCTTCGAGCGTCCGCGGATAACCGTCGCCTATCCCAAATCTCAGCCTCAATACCTTCTTCTCCCTCTCGGTGAGGGTCCCGAGGACATCGTCCATCTGCTCTTTCAGCATCGTGTACGCCGTCGCGTTGGCCGGCGATATCGCCCTCTTGTCCTCTATGAAATCCCCGAAATGCGTGTCGCCTTCGTCGCCTATGGGCGTCTGGAGGCTTATCGGTTCCTGCGCTATCTTCAGAATCCCTCTCACCTTGTACACTGACATCCTCATCTGGTGCGCTATCTCTTCCGGAGTCGGCTCCCGTCCGTTTTTTTGTATCAACGACCTGGAGACCCTGATAAGTTTATTTATAGTCTCCGTCATATGGACAGGGATCCTTATGGTCCTCGCCTTGTCGGCGATCGAACGCGTAATCGCCTGCCTTATCCACCATGTGGCGTATGTGGAAAATTTGTATCCCTTCTTGTATTCGAACTTATCCACCGCCTTCATCAGCCCGATGTTGCCTTCCTGGATGAGGTCGAGGAAGGAGAGGCCCCTGTTTGTATATTTTTTCGCGATGGATACGACCAGTCTCAAATTAGCGGCGACGAGCTCCTTTTTGGCCCTGTGAATT
>JAHFGN010000046.1:8236-11872 GCA_023247415.1 Candidatus Omnitrophota bacterium | reverse complement strand
AAGGCTGCGGCCTCCACAAGACCAGGCAAAATACGGTATTCGGTTCAGGCAGTATAAATGCAAGGCTCATGTTCATAGGCGAGGCGCCAGGCTCAGACGAAGACATCCAGGGCCTGCCGTTCGTCGGCAGGGCCGGACAGTTATTGACTAAGATAATAGAGGCCATGGGGATTAAGAGGGGCGATGTATATATAGCGAACGTCCTGAAGTGCCGGCCGCCGGGCAACAGGCCCCCGCTTCCGACTGAAGTCCTGGCATGCGAGGAGCACCTAAAAAAGCAGATAGACCTGATCAGGCCGAAGGTGATCTGCGCCCTGGGTAAATTCGCGGCCCAGACGCTCTTGAGGACGGATGAGCCGATCGGCTCATTGAGAGGCCATTTTCGCGAGTACAACGGCATAAAACTCATGCCCACATTTCATCCGGCGTATCTCCTGCGCAACCCTCAGGACAAACGCCTCGTCTGGAACGATATGAAAAAAATCGCCTATGAGCTCAAATAGATTCGTAGAAATCGCCGTGGCGCTTCCGATAGACAAATTATTTCACTACTCGGTCCCGGAAGGGTTGCGGCAGGATTGCTCGATAGGAAAAAGGGTAAGGGTCAGGTTTCATAACAGGGTCGAAATAGGATATGTCGTGGGGTTTGCGGAAAAATCAGAATTTTTGGAGATCAAGCCCATTGATGAAATTATCGATAAAACCCCTATCATAAATGACGAGATGCTGAAACTCACAAAATGGATATCCGAATCGTATTTTTGCTCATGGGGGGAAGCCATCGCCGCCACAATACCGAGCAGCCTCAAGAAAGGGAAGGTATCTATCAGGCAGAGGATAGCCGGGCCCGCGGAGGAGGCAAGGGCCGAACCGATAAAGCCGACTCGCCCCTTCATACTTACCGACGAACAGAAAGAGGCGCTCCGGACGATTGGCGCTTCGCTGGATAAGAATGAGTTTGAGGTATTCCTGCTCCATGGAATAACGTCGAGCGGAAAAACAGAGGTCTATCTTCAGGCCATAGACTGGACCCTGAAGAAATCAAAAAGCGCGATAGTCCTGGTCCCGGAAATCTCTCTAACGCCCCAGACCATCGAGAGGTTCGTCGCGAGGTTCGGCGATCGGGTCGCGGTTATACATTCTGCCCTGACAGGGTCCAGGAGGTTCGCCGAATGGAAGAAGATCAAAGACGGCTCGGCATCGATCGTGGTAGGCGCCCGGAGCGCCATATTCAGCCCCGTGAAAAACCTCGGCCTTATAATAGTCGACGAGGAGCATGAGACAAGTTATAAACAGGACGATGTCCCAAGGTACCACGCAAGGGATGTCGCCTGCGCCCGGGCGAAATTTAACAGCTGCCCTCTTGTATTGGGCAGCGCCACACCGTCGCTTGAGACCTATTATAACGCCAAACGGGGCGTCTACAAGCTCCTGGAGCTCACCAGGCGCATCGATGAAGTGCCGCTGCCAAAGGTAAAGATCGTAGATATGCGCATGGAGCTCGCGACGAGGAAAAAAATCGCGATATTCTCGAGAGTCCTGCTCGACGCGATCGATAAGACATTGAAGGCCGGAAGCCAGGCGATGATATTTTTGAATAGGCGCGGCTTCTCGACATTTATAAACTGCAAACGCTGCGGCCTGGTTGTGAAGTGCAAAAGATGCGATGCCGTAATGGTATACCACTTTGACGAGCAGAGGCTCATATGCCACTACTGTAACGATCGCCAGCCGCCCCCGGAAATCTGCCCAAAATGCAAAAGCTCATACATGCGGTATTTTGGGCTTGGCACAGAAAAAGTTGAATCAGAGATAAGCCGTATCTTTCCGGGGGCCAATATAGCGAGGATGGATTCGGATACGACCGAAAAGAGGGGCTCGCACGAGAGCATCCTCGGCGCGTTCAAATCCGGCGGCATTGACATGCTTATCGGCACGCAGATGATAGCAAAGGGGCTGGACTTTCCCGCTGTAACGCTGGTCGGGGTCGTCTCAGCCGATGTGTCGCTGAACGTGCCTGATTTCAGGGCCGGGGAGAGGACATTCAACCTCCTGACGCAGGTCGCCGGAAGGGCAGGCCGCGGACGGGAGCTCGGCGAGGTCATCGTCCAGACATACGCGCCAAGCCACTACGCGATACTAGCCGCCTCAAAGCACGATTATGACAAGTTCTACGAAGAAGAGATAAAGGCGCGCAGGGAGCTGCAGTTCCCGCCTTTCGTGAACCTGGTAAAACTTACCGTGAGGGCGAGAAATGAGGAACGTTCTGAGGCCGCCGCGCGCGATTTAGCGCAAGAGATCAAAAAAAACGCGCAATCTATAAAACTGGCAGGGCCGGCGCAGGCCCCGATATCCCGGATGCGCGGCTATTACCGGTGGAATATCCTGCTCAAGGGCAGAGACCGGAAAGAACTCTGCGACATATTGCGGAAGGCCTTGAGCGCGTTCAGGAAACCGTCAGGCGTCTTGATCGCGGTCGACGTCGACCCGATCTCGATGTGAAATTTTTTCGGCTTCCAGGGCAAGGGCTTAATTTGGACAGCAATGATGTATTGGAGTAAAAAATGAACATCATATTCTTCGGGTCGTCGGAGTTTTCGATGCCTTCTCTAAGGGCGATTTTGAATTCGCGGCATAAGGTCCTGGCGCTTGTCACGCAGCCTGACAGAAAAAAGGGGAGAAGATTGAGGCCCTCCCCGCCTCCGACAAAGGTGCTGGCCCTTGCCGACAATATACCTGTCTATCAGCCGGAGACCGCCTCCTCCCCAGAATCAATCAGGTATCTGAAGTCGTTGAATCCGGACATCTTCGTTGTGGTATCGTTTGGACAGATCCTCAAGAGGGGGCTTCTGGAGGTCCCGAAGATGTATTCCGTAAATCTCCACGGTTCGCTCTTACCTAAATATAGAGGCGCCGCGCCGATAAATTGGGCCATAATAAAAGGCGAAGGTTCAACGGGCGCGACTGTCATCAGGATGGATGAAGGGATGGATTCAGGTGATATTATCGCCTCCGATAATATCGCGATAGGTGAAGACGATACCTCTCTTACAATGAATGAGAAGATCGCCGAGACAGGCGTCGGGTTGCTCATGGAGGCGATCGAAGCGGCAGAGAATGGCAGCGTGAAATTTAAGAAACAGGATGAGTCAGAGGCCACATACGCCCCGAAACTGAAAAAAACCGACGGCCTCATAGACTGGACGGCCGGTGCGTTGGAGATACACAACCTTGTCCGCGGACTCATCCCATGGCCCGGCGCTTATACCCATCACAACACAAAGGCGCTGAAGATATTCAAGACAGAGGTAATTCCGCCGCATGGCGAAAAAAAGCCCCTCTCTCCTGGAGCTGTTATAGATGTAATGGAAGGACGCGGCATTTTTGTGAATACCGGCCGGGGGGTTTTATTGATAACCCATCTTCAACTCGAGGGAAAGAAGATACTGGATGCCGCCGCCCTCCTGCGAGGCCATCGGATAACGCCAGGCGAAATTTTGCGGTAGGATCCCCCGAGGCCTTGGGCTTGGACCGACAAAATTTCGGGTCCTGCCGCGGGGCGTGTCTGCGATGCTCCGCGCAGGCATGGGGTTTACAATATCGTGATAACAAGCGCGTATCTGTACTGCCCCATCC
>JAHFGN010000046.1:0-8226 GCA_023247415.1 Candidatus Omnitrophota bacterium | reverse complement strand
ATCCCATGCCTGCTTGTGCGCTTCTCAACACGCCCCGCGTCACCCAAAATTTTGTCCTCCAGTAGAAACCAAGGCCTCGGTGGATCGTTCGCGCCCCCGAAGGAAATTTTTGCGGGTGACATTGGACGGGCGCCCAAATTTTATCGTGGGGGATGGGGGGTTAAGAAGCCCTCACTTTTTTACCTGTTGCATTGGCCAAACCCCCCACGGAAAATTTGGGCTGTCCAATGGCAGGACCCGCAAAAATTTCCCCCTCAAGCGGCAAGCGCAAAGCAACGCTAAGAAAGTAAACGCCACAATGTTGACCCGCAAAAATTTCCTGCCGATGCTGGTAAAATGTTATTGCTTTACATATAGGGTATGATATAATTCTACACAATATAATGTAAGGAGGAACATGCCGGAATTGAGGAGAGATCCAATAATAGGACGATGGGTTATAATCGCGACCGAGAGGGCAAAGAGGCCGGATCAGTTCGCTGTGGGCAAGGAAGAGGAGCGCATGGCCTCGGGCGAGAAGTGCCCTTTCTGTGAAGGCAATGAGAAGATGACCCCCGCGGAGATATGCGCCGCAAGAAGGCCCGAGGCGAAACCAAACACCCCGGGATGGGAGATAAGGGTCATACCGAGCATATCGCCCTTATTGGTCGTTGAGGGCGAGCTGGATAGGCGCGGCAGGGGCATGTATGATCTGATGAACGCAAGAGGCGCCCACGAGATCGTCATAGAGACCCCTCTCCATGTAAAAGAGAATCAGATCAGGCCTGAGCAGCTTGCGAAGACCTTCAACGTATATCTGGACAGGCTCCAGGACCTGGAACAGGATCCTCGCATAAGGTACGTCCTCATATTTAAAAATTACGGCAATGTCGCCGGCGGCGGCCACATCATCCATTCCCGATCCCAGTTGATAGGCACGCCGGTCACCCCAAAGAGAGTCAAAGAGGAGCTTGCCGGCACAAAGAAATATTTTGAATATAAAGAAAGGTGCATCTACTGCGACATGATAAAACAGGAGCGCGACCTGGGCAAGCGCGTCATCGCGGAGAACGGCTCCTTTATAGCCATAAACCCGTTCGCCTCGAGGTTCCCGTTTGAGACCTGGCTGCTTCCAAGACAGCATGCGTGCGATTTCCATAAGACCAGAAGAGAGCTGATCCCTGACCTGGCTAATCTGTCATGGGAGGTCTTCGGCAGGCTGAGCAGGCTCCTGGGGGATTTCCCGTACAATATAATTTTTCATACAGCGCCGTTCAGGAATTATCGAAAGAAGGGATATTGGGAAACTATCGAACAGGATTACCACTGGCATATAGAGATAATGCCGATGCTGACGCGCGTAGCCGGATTCGAATGGGGCAGCGGGTTCTACATCAATCCCATGCCTCCGGAAGACGCCTGCGGGGGCTTAAAGGAGGTAAAGATATAATGAACGAATTGCGCAGAGACCCCATCACCTCAAGGTGGATAATAACAGGCCTGGACAAGATACCGAACCCGGGAGATTTTAAAGTTGACCCCATTACGAAGAAAAAAGACGGATGCCCTTTCTGCCATGGCAATGAGGCGCAGACGCCTCCGGAGATAATCGCGCACAGAAAATCTGGTCCGCCGAACTCCCCCGGTTGGACTGTCAGGGTCGTTCCGAATAAATTTCCGGCGCTCAAGATAGAAGGTAATCTTGACAAGCAGGGCTTGGGCGTGTTCGATATGATGAACGGCATCGGCGCCCACGAGGTCATTATAGACGGCCCGGATCACTTGAGGGACATGAGCGATCTCACGCACGCGGAGACGGAAGAGGTAATCTGGGCGTATCTCGCCAGGTCCATCGACCTGAGGCGTGACCCGAGATTTAAGTATATCCTTATATTCAAAAATTACGGCAAGGCCGCAGGCGCCTCCTTAGAACATCCGCACAGCCAGTTGATCGCGCTTCCGATAGTCCCCAAGAGGGTGCTCGAGGAGATAGAAGGCGCTGAAGAGTATGACGGATATAAAGAAAGATGCGTATTTTGCGATATCATGAGACAGGAGAAGGAGGAGAAAGACCGGATAGTAGTCGAAGATGAATGCTTCCTCGCCTTTTGCCCGTTTGTGTCCAGGTTCCCATACGAGGTATGGATAATACCAAAAAAGCATATGTCTGATTTCACAACACTTTCGAGGGACCATGTGCAGTGCCTTGCCAGGGCGATGAGGGATTCGCTGGCGAAGATAAAGGCCGTGCTGGGAGATCCCCCGTATAATTTCATCATACACACATCTCCTATAAACGGCCACGAAAGGGACGACTACCACTGGCACATAGAGATAATGCCCAAGCTTGCCAAGATAGCCGGTTTCGAATGGGGCAGCGGCTTTTATATCAATCCTGTCCCGCCGCACATAGCAGCGCGTAATTTACATGAGGCGAAGATAGACACGAATGGAAACACATAAGAAGCCAGAAACCAGAGTACAGAAACCAGAATCTGGTTACTGGTTTTTAGGTTACTTATGCTATTGCAAGGAGGAATTGCCATGAGCATAAAAGTTGGTATAAACGGTTTCGGGCGCATCGGAAGGATGGTGGGCCGCGCCATTCTGGAGCGGGGTTCAAAGACGCTGGAACTCGCCGCCGTCAATGATATAGCCGACGCGAAGACCCTCGCGCACCTGTTGAAATATGACTCTGTCCACGGCCGCTTTCCGGGCGGCGATGTCAAGGCCAGGGAAGATTCGATAATCGTAAACGCCAAAGCGATAAAGGTCTTCGCGAAGAAAGATCCGGGCGAGATACCGTGGAAGGACCTCGGGGTCCAGGTAGTCGTAGAATCAACAGGCCTGTTTACTGTCAAGAACGATGGCGTGAATAAAAAAGGCAAAGAGGTCAAAGGCGCCGTCAACCACATAACAAAAGGCGGGGCAAAAAAGGTGATCATAAGCGCTCCGGCCGAAGGAGAGGATATAACCATAGTGCTTGGGGTCAACGAGGAAAAGTACAATCCCGCAAAACACTCTGTAATATCCAACGCCTCATGCACAACCAATGCCCTCGCGCCGGTAGCGAAGGTCCTCAATGACAACTGGGGGATTGAGGCTGGACTGATGACGACGATCCACGCCTATACTAACGATCAGCGTGTCCAGGACCTGCCCCATCCTGACCCGCGCCGGGCGCGCGCCGCGGCCGTATCGATGATACCCACTTCAACAGGGGCCGCCAAGGCGATAGGCGCTGTCATACCGGAGCTGAAAGGAAAGTTGGACGGTTTCGCGATAAGGGTGCCGATACCGAATGTCTCTGTCGTGGACCTGACATGCGAGTTGAAGAGTGACGCGACCGCGGAAGATATAAACAAGGCGATGAGGACCGCCTCGGAAGGCAGGATGAAGGGCATCCTGGATTACACAGAGGATGATGTCGTATCAATAGATTTCAACCATACGTCCGCCTCGTCTACCCTCGACTCAAAACTGACCAAGGTGTTAGGCGAAAAATTCGCGAAGGTTATCGCATGGTACGATAATGAGTGGGGGTACAGCTGCCGAGTCGTAGACCTGATTGAATATATCGTCAAGCGGGGCTTGTAGTTACGACAACGTGCTGAAACTTTGACCTTTAAAGAAGGTCAAAAACAGCACAAGTTTTTCAGTTTTACAGTATAAGTTTTTCAAAACACCACTTTTGGTTAACGTAATTCAGTTAACTTGAAGTGGTGTTTTTGTTTTATGAAGAGGATGTTTATGAGCGCAAGGTGTTTGGTTCTAAACGACGCCGGATTCAAGACATTTGACGTAGGCAAGGCGTTCGGAACCATATCCTTTCTCTTGGAAGACAATAAGGTAGAGATAACCACATACAGGAAGAACGAGAAGTACACACGAGATAATCGTCATCCTGTAGTAGAGTGGGGCAAGACCATAGCTGATGACCTTGTTCGCAGGGACTTCACTATGAACGCATTGGCTATGGATGGTAGCGGGAAAGTAGTAGATCTTTTCCACGGCCAGGAAGACCTGAAGAACGGGGTGTTGGATACTCCTATGGACGCACGAGAAATATTCTCAGATGATCCACTTAGAATGCTTCGGGCAGTGAGGTTCAGGTCAAGGTTTGGGTTTACCTACTCTGAACAGGTAAAGAAGGCTCTGGCATCAGAAGGTTACAGGGTAATGTTCCTTTCCAGGGAACGCATAGTAGAGGAAATGAACAAGATCCTGCTAGGCGATTACGTATCGGAATCGCTTCAGGATTTGATGCAATTCAGGCTGTTCAACTACTTCATACCTGAATTGACGGTGTTGGACGGCGAGGACCAGATGAGCCAGTACCATTCAAAGGACGTCTGGTCGCACACAAATGGAGTTGTAAAGGCGTCGCCGGAAGACCTGGCGTTGAGGTGGGCAGGACTTATGTATAAAAACATATAATCAAGAAAGGTAAAAATGAATAAAACAATTCCCTGGTGGATTAAAAAAGGTTTACCTAATCCTGGGCCTAAAGGTAATTCAGGACATAAAATTGATTGCAATTGTTTTGCGTGTGGAGCTAAAAGAGGGGATTCCTGGATAGCAGGCCTAACCAAAGAAACAAGTGAAAGTGTTAGAAAGATATCCTTAAAATTAAAAGGTAGGAAGAAATCAAAAGAACATTGTATTAGTATGTCAAGGGCTCGCAAGGGTAAATGTTCTCCTTTACAAAGGGAAGCTATTTTAAAGGCAGGGAAAATTGGACGAGATAAGATAGCCAGTTTTAGAAGAAATAAGACCTTGGAAGGAATTTATGGGCCAGAAAGAGCGCAGCAAATCAGGGAAAAGTTTCGCAGTAGGATTCCTTGGAATAAGAATAAAAATATGTGGCAAGATAAGCCGCACCCAAGGGGTATGCTGGGCAAACACCATTCTCTGGAAAACCGAATTAAATTCAAACTAGATGCATTCGAAAAAGTGAAAGAACAATATGTTAAGACTGGTACGGTTTTCCCTCGCATAGGAGAAAACGAAGTCGAAATACTAGATCAATTAGAATGTGAATTTAACACAAAGATAGAACGTGGTAAAAGAATATTGAATTACATTGTAGATGGTTATTCCGAGGAATTAAATATAGTGTTTGAAGTATACGAACGTAAACATAAATTAAAAGAATACAGGAATCGAGACATTGAAAGAATGAATGACCTAATGGGTCATCTTCAATGTGGCTTTATTATAATTGAAGATTATTAAAATTATAAAAATGATGCAAAAATACCAGTGAAACACTTATCGCCATTAAAAGCTATCAGGAAGCATTGTTTGACTTGTGCCGGTCGGCCTAAATATGTGCGTTTATGCGATACGTCTAATTGCTATTTGTATCCGCTTAGAATGGGTCATAATCCCGCTAGAAAAGGGTTAGGTCTTCTCAAAGGTATAGCCAGGTCGATTCCGGAAGGCGTTTTATCGAACCCAGCGACCGATTTTGACAAGATCAAGGCGAAAAAGTATTTTGCTATGCCTAAAAGACGATCGCTCAACTAGGTGGCGTACAGCGAAGAAAAATGGCCACTTATGAAGGGTGTCGGTAAGGTGCAGTTATTAGATAGAAAGATTATTATTGAATTTACGCAAGAGGGGTAAAGATATGGCAATCGAAAGTGACCTTCTTATAGGCGACAAGCAGTATGTTGAAGGGTATTTCAATATTTGCGAACTTTACCATAGGAAACGCACCATCCTTAAGGAATCCAAGGACAATTTGGACGTATCCGAATTGTCAGGGTTAAATTCGGCTATAAAGGAACAAGAGGCACTATTCTGGCAAGGGGTTCAGGATGCCTTATCCAAGGGTGTCAAGTTCGCGTTAGAGCGTGCTGCCTTATTATACGGCCTTGACGCGTTCGAGAAAAGAGTGCTTCTGTATTTTCTCTATTTGGAACTTTGCCACATATCAGAGAACTTGTGTTCCGAGGACACGCTCCTTAAAATCTTTGACTTGGACGGTTCATTAATCTGGAAGATGCGTGCGTTTAAGTATTTTAGCCGGGACGGCAACCTAGTGAAATATCGTATTCTACGCGAAACATATAATAATAATGGCGTTTCAGCTACAGTCAATTTCGGCATAAGTTCGGATATCCTGAATACTTTCTCCAGGATGGTCAACGGCGATTTTGTGGAAACGAGACCTGTGAAAAAAAAGAAGAAGAGAGATTTGTCCGACTGCGAAGCTGTGGGGTCTACGAAGGAACCGAAATACTGCCTTGAGAGTGTAAAGTTAAGCACTGATATAAAGGAGAAAATCCATTTCTTTCTATCAGCATTGCAGGACAAGAGTCTTAACGACCTTGGCATAGATGAAACAATAAAAAGTGGTAAAGGATTCGTTTGCCTGTTTTATGGTCCGTCCGGTACCGGGAAGTCTATGCTTGCAGAGGCGATAGCCAAGTCCCTTAATAAAAAACTTCTTGTTGTTGAATTCCCCAAGATAACATCACGGTGGTATGGTGAGACCGACAAGAACATAGCCGCTATCTTTAAATCGGCGAAAGAACACAACCTCGTTATCTGTATAGACGAGGCAGACAGTCTTCTATACAATCGTAACTTCGCAGGTCAGGAGCACGACATTCGATTTGTAAATATTATGCTGGGGGAGATTGAGCGGTTTGACGGCGAAATGATTCTTACCACGAATATGGACAACTTGCTCGACCCTGCCCTCGAACGCAGGGTCTCGTTGAAGATAAAATTTGACTTACCCAATGAGAAGATACGCACAGAAATTTGGCGTTCACACATCCCTAGCAAGGTAACTCTTGCCCAAGACGTTGATTTTACTATTCTTGCAAGGCAATTCAAGTTCAGCGGAGGTTATATTAAGAACTCCGTCCATAATGCATTACGACGTATTGCACAAGACAAGAGATACACTGTTACTATGGACGACCTTTTTTTCGGAGCACAAATAGAACAGGACGGTATTTTTGTCAAAGAAAACAAAAATAAGATAGGTTTCTTTGCGACTTCATAGGAAGTTCGTACGGTATACTTATAGAAAGAACAACCAAAACCCACGGCACCAACGAAACATAACAGAAAGGATAGCCAATGATTAATAAAAATATGGCCGCGAAAGTAAAAAGTGCTCTCGATAACTTCTTTCAAAAAGGCGACAGGAGCAACAGTTCCACCGCTCGATTCGATGATGGCGAAGAAACTATTTTAATCACGATGCCGGGTCCGGGAGGAAATAAAGACGCAGAAGAAGCGCATAGCATTAATAAGGCCTTTACTGAGGCAAGGAGCAGGTATACCGATATAGATGCGGCAATCAAAGCGACCTGTCTCGCCACTAAGCTAAGAATGGATAAGGTGCTAGGCTTTCTTGTAGGGACAGGCCTCTATATTCCGCCAAATTCTAAAATGGAAGACAGAATCAGACACTTTATAGATTCTGCGGACAGGAATAAAGCTACGGTGGACGAACTTGTAAAAGAAACTGCCTTCAGGTTTTGCATCCCCAGCGTAGAGGCAAGAAGGTTAGTCAAAAAATGGCTTCCCGGAGGTATTCAGTAAAGAAAAAAAGAGGGGGGTAGGGCGTGAAAATTTATTTATATTGCAGGGTAAGCAAACGTCTAGGGCAAACCGTCGAAAATCAGATACCTATTCTGGAAAACTGGGCGAAGGCGCAAGGTTATGATTATGAAGTCATTACAGAGCAAGAAAGTACGAGGAAGGCCAGACCCGTCAGGGAGAGTATCATACAGCATTTAAGGACGAGGGAAATCGACGGGGTGGCTTGCGTCCGGCTTGACAGGTGGCTGAGAAGCTTTGCCGATGTAGTAACAATCAAGGAACTTGTCGACAAGGGTTGCTTATTTTTCTTTGTGAATCAAGGATTCCACTTTTCCAAAAATAACAACAACGCAATGACGAGCCTTCAGTTGAATATGCTGAGCGCCTTCGCCGAATTCGAAAGAGAGCTTATCCGTGAACGAACCTTTGAAGGATTAGACAGAGCTAGGCGTGAGGGGCGATTATTAGGAAGGCCAAAAGGCCGTAAGGACACAAAAAAGAGAAGGGTATCCGGCTACCATCTAAGATACGCTGCTAAATAAATCCCGAAAAATCACTATTAAGGGACTGGAAGACACATCATACCCCCTCATAGCCTGATTAGCAATCTTTTTATCAAGTAAATCGTCTAAATCAACCGGTGGCAGCATAAGAGCCTCTTTTGTTAGATCAGGACGTTTT
>JAHFGN010000006.1 GCA_023247415.1 Candidatus Omnitrophota bacterium | reverse complement strand
AGGCCTTCTGGGATTGCGGGGAGATATCGCGCGGCGCCTGAAATATAAGCACAAACTCGAATACGACCCCGAAGAGGAAATATTGATCACAGTCGGCGTCAGCGAGGCGTTCGACCTCGCTGTAAGGGCGCTCCTCAACCCGGGCGACAAGGTTATTGTGCCCACACCGTCCTATGTCTCATATTTTCCACTGGTGAGTCTGTGTGATGGAGTCCCGGTCGCTGTTGAGACCGCGCCAGAAGACGGTTTTAAACTGAAACCCGAAGAGATAGCGCGCTCCTGCGATAAGAGCACAAGGGCGCTCATCTTAAATTATCCGAACAATCCCACAGGCGCGTCCTATTCTAAAAAAGAGCTGGCGGAGATCGCAAAAACGGCAGGGGCGCGCGATCTTATTGTGATAAGCGATGAGATATACGATGAGCTCACATATGACTTCGCCCATACTCCATTTCCAACCATTCCAGGCATGAAGGCCAGAACAATCTATTTGAATGGGTTCTCTAAGACATACGCGATGACAGGCTGGCGGATAGGTTATGCCTGCGGTCCAAAAGAAATAATCGCCGCCATGACCAAGATACATCAATATTCCATGCTCTGCGCCCCAACGGTCGCGCAGATCGCGGCTCGGGAGGCCATAAAAAACGGAGAAAAGACTGTTCATGGAATGAAGAGGGAATACAAACGCAGAAGGGACTTTGTCGTACACGAACTGAACGGCATGGGCCTTGATTGTCATGTTCCGGAGGGGGCGTTTTATGTATTCCCATCAATCAAATCTACCGGCCTGGCTTCCATGGATTTCGCAAGGAGGCTTTTAAAGTCAGAAAAAGTTGCCGTAGTCCCCGGGACCGCGTTTGGCCGGTCCGGAGAAGGGTATGTCAGGATATCTTATGCCTCAAGTTTCGATAATCTTAGAGAGGCGATGGCGAGGATCAGAGGTTTTTTGAAGAGCCTGTGACCTTTTTTGCTTGACAAAGACCGCGCCGGGTATATAATTATACGAAAAGAAAGGAGTGAAGATGAAAAAAATATTTTTTGCATGTTTAATCGCAATCATGGCCATATCGGGCCTGGCCTTGAGCGGATGCAAGCCAAAGCCGCAGGAGACCGCGGTCTCTGGAGAGCAGATCGGGACGCTTGAGTCGGAGATAACGCCGGTTACCGCGGAGACGACAAAAGAGGAACCCGGCGTAGTGGAGGCGATCCCGCCTACCGCCGCGCCTGCGGTCTCTTCTCAGCCGAAGGCTCCAGGCTCAAAAGATGAAGCCAGAGACAAGGATATACAGACAGCGTTAAAGAAGGCCGGTTTTTATACGGGCGCTATCGACGGCAAAGTAGGGCCAAAGACGAAAAAGGCGATAGAGGAATTTCAAAAGGCGAAAGGACTCAAGGTAGACGGCAAGGTCGGACCAAAGACATGGGCCGAACTGCAAAAGTATCTGGTAGAAGGGAAGGGGGATTAGATGAGATTGGCAAGATGGGCGTCTATAGGTTTGACTGTTTTTATCTTCGCGGGCCTTTATCCGGCTGCGGCGTTTCGCAAAAGAAATATGACGCGTTGTTGAGCGAGAAGATAGCGCTTGAAGAAAAATGCGATCTCCTTGCAAGGGCGAAGGACGCCCTAAAAAACGAGTATGACAACCTGTTGAAAGAGAAGATGGACATAGCGACCAGGTTAGAGGCGGCAACGAATGAGAAGAAGGCGTTGAAGGATGAGTATGACAAAATCCTTGGGGAGAAGATAACCCTGAAGGCCTCGCACGATAAGATAATCGCCGACAGCAAGGCCCTTAAGGATAAAATAGCGGCAGCCGGGATAAAGGCAGAATAGTTTTTCCTTAAGTTATAGATGTTAGACGGCAAAAAGATAATTGTTGTAATGCCCGCCTACAATGCCGCAAGGACCCTCGAGAAGACTCACTCTGAGATCCCGCTGGATATAGTAGATGAGGTAATCCTGACGGATGACTCCTCCAGCGACGAGACCGTTCAGATAGCGCGCAGGCTCGGGATCTCGGTATTCGTGCATGAGGAGAATAAGGGCTACGGCGCCAATCAAAAGACCTGCTACGAAAACGCCTTAAAATCCGGCGCCGATATCACCATAATGCTCCACCCTGATTACCAATATCCCCCCAAACTTATAAAACCCATGGCCTCTTTGATAACATCCGGTATGTTCGACGTTGTTATCGGTTCGAGGATATTGGGCAACAAGGCCATAACCGGCGGCATGCCGGTCTACAAATACATCTCCAACAGGGTCCTCACATTTCTGGAGAATAATATCATAGGGGAGAAGCTCTCCGAATACCACACAGGCTACAGGGCGTTCTCGCGAAAGGCCCTGGAGGGCCTGCCCATAAGAAAAAATTCGGACGATTTCGTCTTCGACAACCAGATGCTCCTGCAGGCGTTGTATAAAGGGTATCGGGTTGGCGAAATAAGCTGTCCATGCCTGTATAACGAAGACTCTTCCTCCATAAATTTCAGGCGAAGCGTGGTATACGGCGTCGGCGTCCTGGCAACGGCTGTGCAGTACCGATTTAGCAAGTGGAAGATAGCAACGTCCCAAATTTTTTAATTGCGTTCCGCGTATAATCATGATATATTTAACACTAAGGAGGTGAGGTTATGAAGAGAGTGGCGTTAGTGTGTGTAATAGGTATCTTGTCGTTATTGCTCATACAGGGCATCGCGATAGCGCAAGGGGCGAAGGATCCGGAAGCCGCGCCAGCCGCTGCCAAGCAGAGCGGGCCAAAGACGGAATCTATCTACGGAGAGGTGCTGGCTCTCAAGGAAGACGGGAGCTCCATGACAGTCCAATACTATGACTATGACACCGATGAAGAGAAGAACGTAGAGATATCAGCCGATAAGAATACAAAGTTTGAAAACGCGTCAGCGCTAAAAGACGTGAAAAAAGGCGACTGGGTTGATGCTGCCTACGGCGTTGGCGAGGCCGGGAAGAATGTCGCAAGCTCGATAAGCGTGGAGAAGGAAGAAGAAGAATCGCCGGTCCCTGTTGAGCCGAAGGCTGAAGAGACGCAGAAAAAATAACAGATACATGAAACCAGTCTCAAAAGAGTTTCGCTTCCCGCCAGGGTACGGTGATAACAGGATTGTCCTGCTCATCAGGGATCCATGGTGGATCTTCGCGTACTGGGAGATAAGCCGCGCTAAGGAAGAGGCGGCGGCGCGGAATATTGAATCCAGGGGTCAAAAGGCGGCCAGGTCCATCCTGCGTGTCTACGATGTGACCGACGTGATATTCAACGGAACAGGCGCTCACCTCTATTTCGATATCGAGTTAAAGGACATGGCCAATAACTGGTACATAAACGTAAAATCCCCCGACAGGTCGTGGCTCGTCGAGATAGGCATATTGGCGTCAAATAACGAATTCTTTCCGTTGGCGCGTTCGAATACCGTTAGAACCCCGCGTTTCGGCATGTCAGAGATGTTTGACGAAAAGTGGATGATGCAGGAGGATGAATACTGGAGGATCTTCGGCTTCTCTGGAGGTTTTGGAGCAGGAAAAGGGTCTCTTGAGGTTAGAGAGACGGCAAAAAGGCGCCTCGAAGAGCAGGTCTCCTCCGGCATAAGTTCTGTCTCAAGCCCTATGCGGCGGGGTCGCGCCGTATAACCCCTCGTAACAAGAAAAAAATCCGCGCCTCCATTATGGAAAAAGGTTATTTAGCGATAATCTTGCACGCGCACCTTCCTTTTGTGCGCCATCCGGAAGCGGAGCGCTTCCTGGAAGAGTCCTGGCTCTTCGAGGCCATCACAGAGACCTATATCCCGCTCATAAAAGTCTTCGACGGCCTTGCCAGGGACAATGTGGATTTCCGCCTTACCATATCATTGTCGCCCACCCTTATCTCCATGTTTTGCGATCCGCTCCTCCAGCAGAAATATTTGAGACATCTCGACAGATTGATCGAGCTTTCGGAAAAGGAGATGGAAAGGACAAAACCGGAAGCCCGGTTCAACTCACTCGCCCGCATGTACCACGAGGACTTCGTCTCCACCCGCGCGATATTCGCTGATCAATACAGGCGCGACCTCATAAATGCCTTCAGGGGCTTCCAGGACGCAGGCAAATTAGAGATAATAACGTGCGCGGCGACGCATGGATATCTTCCGCTCATGGAGGTTGCCAGAAGGCCGTCAGTCCGCGGCCAGGTCAAGGTTGCGGTTGATCTCTATGAGAAGGCCTTTGGTAAAAAGCCGATCGGGATGTGGCTCCCGGAATGCGGTTATAATCCTGGGGATGAGGAGATACTGAAAGAGGAAGGCATTAAGTATTTCTTCGTCGACACGCACGGCATACTCTTCGGTGAGCCGCGGCCAAGGTTCGGCGTATTCAGCCCCTATCTTACAAAATCAGGCGTCGCAATATTCGGAAGGGACATGGAAACGTCCAAGGCGGTCTGGAGTTCGATAGAGGGTTATCCCGGAGATTACCTATATAGGGAATTTTACAGGGATATAGGATTCGACCTGGACTACGATTACATAAGACCGTATATAAACGGCGACGGAAAGAGGGTCAACACAGGTATAAAATATTACCGCATAACAGGCGCCGGAGACCACAAAGAGCCGTACAGCCCGGAGGCCGCGCGGGATAAGGCGGCTGAACACGCCGGAAATTTCATGTTCAACAGGCAGAAGCAGATAGAATATATCTTGGGCATGATGGGTGATCGAAGGCCTGTCCTCGTCGCGCCTTATGACGCCGAGTTGTATGGGCACTGGTGGTATGAGGGGCCGATGTGGCTGGATTTTCTCATAAGGAAGGTTCGATATGACCAGGGCGTCTTCAGGCTGATAACGCCCGGGGACTATCTCAAATTGTATAAGAATTATCAGGTGATCTCGCCCGCGATGTCAAGCTGGGGCTGGAAGGGTTACAGCGAGGTTTGGCTGGAAGGCTCGAACGACTGGATGTACGCTCACCTCCATAAGATGGCGGAGCGCATGGTAGAGGCCGCGACAGCGAATAAAAACGCAAAAGGCCTGCGCCTGAATGCCTTGAACCAGATGGCCAGGGAACTGCTCCTGGCGCAGTCGAGCGACTGGGCGTTTATAATGAAGACAGGGGCGCACTCCCCTTACGCGCACGCGCGATTCCAGGAGCATGTCGCGCACTTCACGGAATTGTACGACGAGATAAAAACAAACCGCCTGGACGAAGAGTATCTAAGGGCCTGCGAGGAGAAGTACAATATCTTCCCTGACATCGATTATTCAATTTACGCTACATGATTGACATCGCCTTTATCTGGCACATGCACCAGCCGTATTACAAAGACGACTCCAGGGGGCTGTACATGCTGCCCTGGACCAGACTTCATGGGGTAAAGGATTACTACCCGATGGCCGCGATGTTGGAGGGCTTCGATAATGTCAAGGCCACCTTTAATATGGTCCCGGTTCTGGTCGAGCAGATAATCGACTATGCCGATAATAACGCCTCCGATATATTTTTAGAGCTGACGATAAAGAAACCAAGCGGCCTGACCCTGGAAGAAAAGGCGCGTATCCTTGAGAATTTCTTCAAGGTCAATACGAAGCGCTTCATTGAGCCTCACCCAAGATACAGTGATCTATTGGTTAAGAGGGGAATAAGCAATATTACTCCTGCCGGCCTGCGAAAGACAGTCTCCAGCCTGGCAGACAGGGATTTTCTAGATCTTCAGGTATTGTTCAACCTCGCCTGGTTCCATTCCATTACGATAGAGTCTGACCCCAGCCTTAAAAGCATAGTGGATAAAAAAGAAGGATACGCGGAAGCCGACAAGCTCTATGTTGTGAAGAAGCAGCGTCAGATACTCGCGGAGATCATACCTCTATATAAGAAGCTGCAGGACGCCGGCAGAATAGAGATAACAACCACGCCCTATTATCACCCCATACTTCCTCTTCTTTGCGATACAGAGGTGGCGAAGGTCTCTATACCGGATATCGAGCTTCCAGAAAAGCGATTTTCCCACCCGGAGGACGCGAAATGGCAGTTGGAATCGGCTATACGCAGCCACACAGCTGTCTTTGGCTCTCCGCCGCGCGGCATGTGGCCCTCGGAAGGAAGCGTGAGCGACAAGGCCCTGGATCTGGCGATCGGAGCGGGGATAGACTGGGTTGTGACGGATGAAGATATACTATTCCGCACTCTGAGCCGCTATGACGAACATTACAAGGCCAGGCCCCTTGACAGGAGGCTGATCTATCAGCCGTACAGGTTTAAAAGAGAGTCAAGGCACATAGATATGATATTCAGGGATAAAAACCTCTCCAACCTGATAAGTTTTAACTACTCAGGCTGGGATCCGGATCTGGCCGCCCTTGACCTGTTGGACCATTTCCAGAATATATCCGAGAGTATGCGCAGAGACGCGGATAGGGCGCTGGTCGCGATAGTCATGGACGGCGAGAACGCCTGGGAGCATTACGAAGACAACGGCAGGAAGTTCTTTGAGCTCGTTTACTCGCGGCTGGAAGAAAACGAAGAGTTAGAGACTTCTACGGTAAGCGAATATCTGGAGATAGAACCGGCGAGGAGGACATTGAAGAAGGTATTCCCAGGCTCATGGATTAACCATAATTTTAATATATGGATAGGTTCGCCCCAGGATAACCTTGCCTGGCAGTATCTCGATAAGGCCCGCAAGGACCTGCTTAAGGCCGCGAAAGGGCGAAGCTCAAGGGCTTCAGAAAAGTCCTCTGATATTGAAAAGGCCTGGAGAGAGATATATATAGCCGAGGGCAGCGACTGGAACTGGTGGTACGGCCCTGAGAACAACCCCGGCCCAAATAATCCGTTCGATCCGCTCTTCAGGATGCATCTTAAGAATGTGTATAAACTGATCAAGAAGCCTGTCCCGGCGTATCTGAATAAACCGATAATCTAGCATCCAGAAAAAACTTGCATATTGCGGCAGAAGTTGTATAATAAAAATTCCTAACGCGGAAGGGGGGTAGATAACATGGCAAGGCCGTCTATATTCAAAACGACAAAACCATCCAGCTCTTCGTCCTCCAGAACAGATATCACAGACCTTGTAAGAAAGAAGGCTTATGAGTTATGGGAGAAGAGAGGGCGCGCGTCGGGTCACGCGCTTGAGGACTGGTTAGAGGCCGAGAGGATTGTAAAAGGGAAGGCCAAATAAAGCTACTTTTGCCGTCCGATTATCTTCAGAAAGGCAGCCACTATTTTTGGATCGAAGTGGCTGCCTGATTCTTTTTTTATTATATTTATCGCCTCTTCCTTCGGGAATTTTTTTCTGTACGGCCTGTCCGTGATCAAGGCCTGATATACGTCGGCGACCGCGATGATGCGGGCGCCGATAGGTATCTCGTGCGCCTTTAACCCGTGAGGATAGCCTTCCCCGTTCCATTTTTCATGGTGGTGAAGGATGAGCGGCATGATATCGTGCAGGGCGTGGATCGGCCTTATGATGTCTATGGCTATCTGCGGATGCCTCTTTATCGTGTCAAACTCTTCTTGAGTCAGTTTCGCCCTCTTGTGCAGGATCTTCTCGCTTATCCCTATCTTCCCCAGGTCATGCAGTATCGAAGCCACCTTTATATTCTCCACTTCGTCTTTCGGAAGCCTCATCTCTCTCGCTATCTCTTCGGCGTAATGGACAGACCTCTCCACGTGCGAACCTGTGTAGTGGTCCTTTAATTCAATAGTCTTGGCAAAGGCGAAGATGGCCTCCAGAAGACTCTCGTTAGCCCTCTTGGTGAGTTTATCGATCCTCCCCTTTAAGGCCTTTACCTCTGGCCCCTCATCCTTCTTCTTCAAAGACTCCTTACGCCTCTTGTCCAGATCCTCTTCGGCGTAGACCATGTTGCCGCCGCGCTCCTTGATCCTGCTCAAAATCTTGTCAGCGGTCTCTATCAGGTCCATGCCCTTGGTAAGTTTGCCGTCCGGATAACAGGCGACAGCCAGGCTCAGCTTCAATTTAACCGCGGTTTCGTTGTTTCCGAAATTATACAGGTTTATGGCGTCTAAGATCCTCTTCGCCAGCGATTTTGTGCCCGCACAGTCCGCGCCCGGACACATGATCACGAACTCCTCTCCTCCGTATCTTACGGTGATATCATACCTGCGGACCATCCTCTTTATCTGGTCCGAAAACTGCTTCAGGATCATATCCCCAAACGGATGGCCGTAGACGTCATTTATGGACTTGAAATAGTCTATGTCTATCATGATAATTGAAAGCGTCTGTCCGTGCCGCCGGGCGCGGGCGAATTCGACTTCAATAGCGTCTTCGAGATAGCGATGGTTGTAGAGGCCTGTGAGAGGGTCCTTTAGGGCCAGTAGATCCAGCTGTTCCTTGAGTCTTGCGACCTCTTTATTCAGGCGCTCTATCTCAGAAAACCTTTGCGTTTTCTTGTTCATCGGCACACAATCTCCATAAATTTTACAGCGATTATACCATATTCTGTGTGTTGTGGCAAGGTTTGACTATGCGCGATTCCTATGATACACTATTAACATATAATAATAAGGAGAGTTTGTGCGCGAATTCCTGTTGACGTTTATACCTCTATTCGTGGCGGTTGACGCGATCGGCGTCTTACCTCTATTTATATCCTTCACAGAAGGCCTGGAGGCCCGCGCGAAGAGAAAGATAATAATACAATCCATCATAACGGCCTTCTGTATCGGCGTCGTCTTCCTCTTTCTGGGCAAATGGATATTCAAGGTATTGGGTGTGCTTGTATCTGATTTTAAGATCGCGGGCGGCGCTGTGCTCCTTGCCATATCCTTAGCGGACATCTTAAGGCATGAAAAGTCGCACAGGATGCCGATCGACACTGTCGGCGCGGTCCCGATAGGAACGCCGCTCGTCACCGGGCCGGCGGTATTGACCACCATAATCATACTCGTTGATACATACGGGATGAGGCCGACCGTGGCGGCGTTTGTTGTAAATCTGATAATAGTCTGGATTATATTCACCTTCGCGGGCGCGATTACCCGTATATTGGGGAAGGCAGGCTCAAAGGCCCTGTCCAAGATAGCCAGTCTCTTGTTGACGGCGATCGCGGTTATGATGATGCGAAAAGGCATAATAGAGACAATCGCTCAGGCGATAAGGGGTTGACATGAACATCATGATAGTCGGGTGCGGGCGGGTTGGGTCTCAGCTCGCGCTTCTTTTATCTGCCGAAGGCCATAACGTCACCATAATAGATAAAAATACCGAATCCCTCAAGCGGCTTGGAGGCACATTCAACGGCGTCGCGGTTGTCGGGAACGGTTTTGATGAGAAGCTTCTCAAGGAATTGAAGATTGACCATCAGCACGCCTTTGTCGCTGTCACAAGCGGCGACAACACAAATCTTATGGCCAGCCAGATCGCGAAGAAGCTCTTCAGCGTCCCGAGGGTGATAGCCAGGGTCTATGACCCCCGCAGGGCCTCCATCTATAAGAGCCTGGGACTGGATATAATAAGCGGGACAGTGCTTGTAGCCGCCATGATAAGGGACAAGATAATCGAAAACAGATTCTCCGGATATCTGATAGAATCAGGCAATCTCGGCGTTATAGAGATACCGGGCAGCGAAGATTTAAAGGGCAGGATAGTGACCGAGCTCAATATGCCGGGTGAGTTTATAATTGTGGCGATCGAGCGCGATAAGAAGGTATTCATCCCGCGGGGCGATATGGCGATACAGGTCAACGATAAGATAATGGGCGTCGTCACAGTCGATAGCCTGCGCAAGGTGAAGAAGATATTTAAACTGCAATAAAATTACTGGTTACTGGTTACTGGTTACTGGTTACTGGTTACTTAGGCTATTAATGGAGCTATAAGATGTATATCGTCATAGTTGGCGCCGGAAAGGTAGGTTTTAACCTGGCCCAAAAGCTCATCGCCGATAAGCATACTGTCACAGTAATAGAAAAAGACAAGTCGCAGAGCGAGGCGGTATCTCAGAATCTGAATGCGATGGTCATAAACGGCGATGGGTGCGACCCGAAGTCATTGGAGGACGCGGAGGTCGCGAGGGCGGACGTCATAGCCGCGGTAACGGCTGACGACGAGGACAACCTCATAATATGCCAGCTGGCCAAAGAGGTATTCGGCGTCCGCCGCACAGTCGCGAGGGTAAACAACCCAAAAAATGAGCATATCTTCACGGAACTCGGCGTGGACGTGCCGATAAACTCCACCACGATAATAGCGAAGATCATAGAGGAAGAAGCGTCATTCGAAGATTTTATAACCCTCATGACATTCAAAAGAGGAAAACTGGCCCTGGTGCGCGTTGACCTTCCGGAGGACTCCCCCATAGTAGGAAGACAGGTGAAGGATGTGACGCTACCGGAAAATTCAGTGCTGGTATCTGTAGTGAGGGGGGAGAATATAGTGGTGCCGAAAGGCGATACGGTCCTGAAGAAAGGCGACGACATAATAGCCCTGACAACCATAGAGAATGAGAAGACGCTCCTTACCGCCCTGATCGGAAAGATAGAAGAATAAGATGAGCCCGGGACCAAGGGTTAAGATAGAGATCTTCGCGAACATAGTATATAAAGGGATGCTGGGCATTCTCTCAGAGATAGTCCTTATCTCCTGCATAATATCCGCCGGCCTATTAGTGGGCCTCATCTGGTGGGGCGCGTTTAAATGATCTTAAGGCCAGATAGAGATGATTTCAAGACCATTGGATACTATCTCGGAAAGATAATCATAGGCCTGGGCCTCTGTGAACTGGTTCCTCTTGCCATCGCAGTCATATTCAAAGAAGCAAAACCCGCTGTTGACTTCCTCGTAGGAATATCAACCACCTTGCTCATCGGCTACTCCCTGGCCGTCATATGTTATACGAAGAGGGAATTGGCGACAGTGCACGCGATGGTTGTCGCCTCGTTATCCTGGGTCGCGGCGGCCATAGTCTCCGCCATACCGCTGGTCTTAAGCGGACATTACAAGTCATTCCTCGATGCCTCGTTTGAGACGATGAGCGCCTACGCCACAACAGGCCTTACGCTTGCGAATAACCTCGACCATATGGCGTACGCCTATAACTTCTGGCGGCATGAGATGATGTATATCGGCGGGCAGGGTATAGTGGTCATCGCGCTCACATTCCTCTTCAAGGGCTCAGCCGGCGCCTTCAGCATGTATGTGGGAGAGGCGAGGGACGAGAAGATACTGCCGAACATAATAGAGACGGCGAGATTCATATGGTTTGTCAGCGTAGTATATCTGGTCCTCGGAAGCGCGGCATTATCCATCACGGCAATAAAAGACGGCCTCGCGCCCATAAAGGCCGTATTCGACAGCGTATGCATCTTCATGGCGGCATGGGACACAGGCGGTTTTACGCCCCAATCGCAGAACATCCTATTCTATCACAGCTGGCCCTTCGAGCTTATAACGGCCGCTATAATGATTCTCGGATCAATAAACTTCGCCCTCCACTACGCGGTATGGACAGGAAATAGACGCGAGCTCTTCAGGAACATAGAGATGAGGACCATCTTTCTCACGATCGTCTTTACGATGTCCGTCACGGCGTGGGGAGTCATCTGGGCCAATACCTATCCGACGCCGGCGTCTTTCATAAAAAAGACCTTCTACCAGCTTATATCCGGCCACACCGGAACAGGCTACTCCACAATATACCCGGCGCAGTTTGTCAATGAATGGGGGGCATTGGCGATGCTTGGCATAACCATAGCGATGGGCATAGGCGGCAGTGTATGCTCCACCACGGGCGCCATAAAGGCGCTGCGCATAGGGATAATATATAAGGCCCTGCGCCAGGACATAAAACGCCTGGTCCTGCCGGAATCCGCCGTTACGATACAAAAGATGCATCATATCAAGGACCTGATCCTGGAAGATAAACACGTAAGGGCCGCGAGCATCATATTTTTATCCTACATAAACCTGTATCTCTTCGGCGCTGTCGCCGCCATGCTGTATGGGTATCCTTTGTCCGAGGCGCTCTTCGAGTCTGTTTCCGCGGCGGCAAATGTGGGCTTAAGCTGCGGCATAACGACGCCGTCGATGCCGTCTATGTTGAAGCTTGTCTACATCTTTCAGATGTGGGCCGGCCGCCTGGAATTCATATCGATATTCGTTCTGGGCGGGGTAGTCATAGCCGCGATAAAGGGAAGAAGATGATAATAATAGAAACCAGAAACCAGAGTACAGAAACCAGAAAGGTATCTCATCTCCTTCTGGTTTCTGGTTTCTGGTTTCTGGTTACTCTTGTGCTTTGCGCGCAGTGTTACGCCTACGCCGTATCCAGCGAGGAGCTGATCGAAAAAGCAAAAGAATTAGACGGCAAGGCCGTCGTATATAGAGGCGAGGTCGTGACAGACATATTGGAGCGGGGCGCTCATGCATGGCTCAATGCCAACGATGGCGGTAATGCCATAGGCATCTGGTGCGATGCCGCGTTAGGCAAGAAAATAAAATTCACAGGCGATTATAAACACAGGGGGGATGTAATAGAGGCAGAGGGTATCTTCAACAGGGCCTGCGCCCAGCATAACGGGGAACTGGATATTCACGCCTCCAGGGTCGATATAATAAAGCGAGGTTCTCAAGTCAGCGAGAGGCTGGATAAGGATAGGTCCTATCTCGCCACAGCGCTCTTCCTCCTGACCGCGTTCATCATAATAAGATATAGGAAACGGGTCTCTGAGCCCGCCCCCTCAGACTGTCCTTAGTATTGAAATTCTAAAAAGAGGTGACAATGAAAGTAAGAGACGTAATGATTACGAAGGTGAAGAGCGTCCTGCCTGAATCTTCCGCGAAAGAGGCGATGGATATATTGGTCAGGGACGAGATCAGCGGCCTGCCTGTCATAGACTCAGACGGCAGGCTTATGGGAATGTTCACAGAGAAGAATATCCTTGCGCATGTCCTGCCGAGTTATCTCGAACAGGTGGGCAGGTTCGTGTATGAGGAGGATCCAAAGACCACGAAGAAGAAATTCCGAGAACTGGCCAATATCAAAGTCGCCGGGCTGATGCGGAGGGAGGTAGTCACTATAAAAGAGGATGCCGCCCTGTCCGAAGCCGCGAGGATCATGCTGACCCAGCGCGCGAGGCGTCTTCCGGTTGTAGATAATACCGGCAGGGTGATCGGCATCGTCGCCAGGTGCGATATCCTAAGAGCGCTTGCCAATGGTTAAGAAATTCATATTTCTTGTAGGCATCTCTTTAGGGTTGGCCCTGGCGAGCATGAAGGCGGGCTTAGACCGGCACCAGGCCATAGCGATTGCCATATTCTCAGCGTCCATATTAGGCACCCTCTTCTTCTGGGACTTCCGCCTGAGCTTCGCCTTTCTAGGCACATCCCTGCTTTTAATAACCCGCACGATAGATCTGGAGAATGTGATAAAATTCGCGTCGCTGGAAGTAATCCTGTTCCTTGTGGGCATGATGGTCCTTGTGGGATTGCTTAAAGAGACCGGTTTTTTCGCCTGGATGGTTCAGCTGATACTGCGGGTCAGGAAGATGTCCGGCGTTAAATTTGTCATTATCATATCCGGGGCGTCGGCCTTGCTTTCGGCAATGACGTCCGAGGTGGTATCCATCATATTTATCGTGGCCGCTGTATTCGAGATATGCGACTATTTTGAGGTGGACCCCGTGCCATACCTCATCATAGCGGTGCTGACCACAAACATCGGCAGCGCCGCTACCCTGTTGGGAAATCCTATAGGCATATTGATCGCCTCAAAGGCGGGGCTGACATTTGAAGACTTTTTGATGAAGGCGTTCCCGATAGCCATGATATGCCTGGGCTCGGCCGTATTCTTATTGGTGGTGTGGTTCCGGAAATCCATCAGACAGATGGATGAGCGCATAAAAGAGATGGGCGCGAACGAGATACTGATAAAACTGATTTCCGTCCCTCCCGGGAAAGAATTGAAGATAGGGCTGGCCATCTTCGGGGCGACGCTATTTTTTATTTCACTTCATCATCGGCTTGAACTTTTATGGAAACTGGAGCCGAATACCATACTGCTCACCATGCCGCTTCTCTCAAGCGGGTGCGTGATGATATGGAAGTGGCAGAAGGCGCGCGAATACATCGAGAAAGATGTCGAATGGTGGACACTGCTCTTCTTCATGCTTCTGTTCGCCCAGGCCGGGACGCTGAAATACACCGGCGCGACAGATGTCCTGGCTAAAAGATTAATAGGCCTTACGGGCAGCAATGTCAATATATTGACAGGGCTTATATTATGGATTTCGACTATAGGCTCCAGCATCCTGGATAACGTGGTCCTGGTCGCCGCCCTCATTCCCGTGGTGCAAAGTTTTAAAGGCTTGGGTTCCAGTGTCCAGCCTCTATGGTGGGCGCTTCTGTTTGGCGGGTGCCTCGGAGGGAATATCACGCTTGTGGGCTCCACCGCCAATATCGTCGCTTTAGGCATCCTGGAGAAAGAGAAGAACATCAGGATGACCTTCTTCCGATGGTTCTGGGTCGGCCTCGCGGTCGGGATTCTCACGACAGTTATTGTCTGGGTTGTGCTTTTAATCTCGCCAATCTATCATTAGTCTCAATATACAATGGCAGAATTCCTGTTTATCCTGATACTATTCCTGTTCGCGATCCTTACCGCGGCGTCGGAGACATCTATCACCGCGGTGGGCCGGGTCAAATTGCGCCGCCTGGCCGCTTCCGGCTCGAAGACCGCCAAGCTCATATTGAAGATATTGGAGACGCCCGAGAGGTTCTTCGGCACCATACTCGTCGCGAACAATATCGTGGATGTCCTCATAGCGTCCCTGACAACAGCCATAATGATAAATATATTCGGCGATGAGAAGCGGGGCGTCCTGTTCGCCACCCTCATCGCGACCGTCGCCATCATAGTGTCGGAGGTGGCCGCCAAGACGATCGCGGCGCGGCGTTCGGAAAAGATATCGTTCGCCCTCGCCGGGCCGACGGAATTTTTGATCCGCTTATTATCGCCCGTCGTAAATGTGCTGTCCCGGGTTATAAATTTTATCACATGGCTCTTGGGCGCGGGGACTGCCGCCAAGCCGTCGCTTGTGACAGAGGAGGAGATCCGCGCCATCATAAAGATAGGCGAGGAAGAAGGCGCGATAGGGAAAGACAAGGTCAAGATGCTGTCAAAGGTATTTGATTTCAGCTCGACGCTTGTGAAGGATGTGATGACGCCGAAGGCGGCGATTACGGCGCTCAATGTCAATTCCGGATATGAGGATATAATGAGGGTGGTCCTCGAATCCGGCTACTCGAGGCTTCCCGTATACAGAGACAACCCTGACAATATAATAGGCATTGTGAACGTCAAGGATCTTTTGAATTTCTGGGAGCATAAGGAGCTTATAATCCTGCAGGACATGATATATTGCCCCGCCCTTATTCCCGGTTCGAAGAAGGTGGTTGATCTCTTAAAGGAGTTTCAACTGGGAAAGGCCCACATGGCGATTGTCCAAGACGTGCACGGAAAAATAGAGGGGATAGTGACGCTGGAAGATGTCCTCGAAGAGATCGTCGGCGAGATCTCTGACGAATACGATGCAAAAAGGGGACGTCCCACAAGTTGACACCCTGCAGCACAAAAAATTCAAAAATTTTAGGCACTTTTTTACCAAAAAATAGCATAAAAATCACCAAAAAATATTAAGGAAATTTTAATGAATTTTGTGCTGCAGGGTGCCTTGGAGTGGGACGTCCCCTTTTTAATTTGGGGAGAGGGTAGGGTGAGGGGGGAGCAAGGCCTGTGAAGTTAAATCGCAATGTTGTAGTGCTTGGTTTCGTAAGCCTCTTCACCGACATCGCGAGCGAGATGCTCTATCCGATAATCCCGATATTCCTGATATCTATCCTCGGCGCGCCGATATCTGTAGTCGGCCTGATTGAGGGGATAGCGGAATCTACTGCCAGCGTCCTGAAGGCTTTCTCCGGCTGGTTCTCGGATAAGATCAAAAAGAGGATACCTTTTATTGCCGCCGGCTATTCGCTGGCGGCCATATCGAAGCCGCTCCTTGCCCTGGCCTGCACATGGCCGGTCGTCCTCGTCGCGCGTTTCATAGACCGCTTCGGAAAAGGGGTCCGTGTTTCGGCCCGCGATGCCCTGATCGCCGATTCTACCGACGAAGGCGCTAGAGGCGCGGCATTCGGCTTTCACCGCGCCATGGATACAGCCGGCGCTGTGATTGGGCCGCTCCTTGCGATACTATTGATAAAGGTATTCGACGGGAATTTCAGACCCGTGTTCATGCTGGCCTTCATACCCGGCGCCATCGCGGTCGCGATAATATTCATATTCTTAAGGCGCGAGCCGTTTTTTAGGCCGATTACAGATGGGCCGTTGAAATTCAATCTCGCGCAATTCAGCCCGGAGTTCAAAAAATTCCTCCTCATATCAAGCGTATTCGCGATAGGGAATTCCAGCGACGCCTTTCTCATATTGAGGGCAAAGGGTCTGGGTTTTACGACAATCTCTGTTATTCTCGCTTATGTTACCTATAATATATCCTACTCGCTATTTTCACTGCCCGCAGGCGTCCTCTCAGACAGGCTTACCCGAAAAAGGATCTTGATAATAGGCTATCTCATATTCGCCTTCGTATACTTCGGTTTTGGAATCGCCAGGACTACATCTGCTATATGGGGCCTATTCCTCATATACGGTTTCTACATGGCCATGACAGACGGCGTCAACAAGGCCTTCGTATCTGACATGGTCGAACAGGATAGGAGAGGGACTGCTCTCGGCGTATTCCATTCAATAACCGGATTCTTGTCGTTCTTCGCCAGCCTCATCGCTGGGTTGCTTTGGACTAATTTCGGCGCCCCCGCAACATTCTTATATGGCGCAATCACAGCCATAATATCCTGCCTGCTTCTCCTTCTTTTATTTCCTAAGTGAAAAAGTAGCCTGTCCCCATTTTGTTTGTAATTGTAAACTGGATGTGGTAAAATAGTTTACAATGGATAGAAGCAAGATAAGGGCGCTCCTGGATCTGCCGCTCACAAGCCTTTTGGCCCTCGCTGACGAGGCGAGGCGCGCCTCCGGCATCGCGAAAGTCGAGCTATGCAGCATCTTGAACGCCAAATCCGGATCCTGCCCTGAAGACTGCAAGTTCTGCGCACAATCATCCCACCATTCGACTGGCTCACCCGTTTATCCGCTTAAAAGCAGAACCGAAGTTTTAGAGGCCGCGCGCCGCGCCAAAGAGATCGGCGCCGAGAGGTTCGATGTTGTAACAAGCGGCAACACCTTGACGAAGGATGAGGTCGCGCGAATAGCCGATGTCGTTCGAGAAATAAGGGATACGATCGGCATAGACATGTGCGCGTCGCTTGGTTCGCTCGAGGAGGAGGATCTGGTACTCCTTAAAGAATCCGGTGTATCCCGCTACCATCATAATATCGAAACCTCCCCCAACTTCTTTCCGAATATCGTTACCACCCACACATTTCAGGACAGGATCGATACTATAAAAGCCGCCAAGAAGGCAGGGCTCCAAGTCTGCAGCGGCGGCATCATCGGGATGGGCGAGTCCTGGGACGATAGGATAGATATGGCGCTTATCTTAAAGGAGTTGGGCGTGGATTCTGTGCCCATAAATATTCTTGTCCCTGTAAAAGGGACTCGATTTGAAAAGATATCGCCTCTATCGGCTGTCGACGCTGTAAAGACAATCGCTATATTCAGAATAGTGCTGAAGGATAAGATTATAAAGATCGCGGCCGGCAGGGAATCTATTTTAAAGGACTTTCAGTCTATGGCGTTTATGGCCGGCGCGAATGGGATGCTCATCGGCGGATACCTCACTATAAAGGGAAGGTCAGCGGAAGAGGACCGGCGATTGGCTGAAGAGGTGAATCGGCTATGGCAGGCTCAATAGATGAATTTATGGCCAGGAAGGCCGAAGAAGGGCTTCTGCGAAAACTCCTGCCGATCTCCGATCGAAAGAACGGCAAGATAACCTTTGACGGCAAAGAATTCATAGATCTTTCCTCAAATGATTACCTCGGCCTGTCAAACCATCCGAAACTTATCGAAGCGTCCTGTGCGGCGCTAGAAAAATTCGGGACGAGCTCATCCGCATCGCGTCTCTTAAGCGGCGATCTAGAAATTCATCATCTGTTGGAAGCCAAGACGGCAAAGTTAAAAAATAAAGACTCTGCGCTCGTATTCAATTCCGGCTATCAGGCGAATGTAGGCATAATAAGTTCGCTTTACGGCGACGGCGACCTCGTATTATCTGACAGACTCAATCACGCCAGTATTATCGACGGCATCCTCTTATCCCGCGCCAAGCTGTTGCGTTTCGAGCACAATGATCTGAACCATCTGGAAGATACGCTTAAAAGAGAACGCTCAAGCTTCAAAAAGGCGCTGATCGTTACAGAAACGATCTTCAGCATGGACGGTGACAGGCCGGATCTGGCCGGCCTTGTGGATTTAAAAGAAAGATACGACTGCGAGGTCATGGTCGATGAGGCGCACGCGACCGGCATATTCGGTGGACGCGGTTCAGGCATTGTGGAGGAAGAGGGGCTCGCTGAAAGAATAGATTTGATCATGGGGACGTTCAGCAAGGCCCTCGGGAGTTTCGGGGCGTATCTCGCGGCGTCGGAGAGCATTGTCGATTACCTGATAAATACCTGCCGAAGCTTTATCTACACCACTGCCCTCCCGCCCGCGGTCATAGCCTGCAATCTCGCAGGCCTTGAACTCGTCAAAGAAGAGCCGCATCGCAGAATAGAGCTTTTGAGGCGCGCCTCATACTTTCGCGACGGGCTTCATAAAAGAGGTTTCCGGATAAGAGGCTCCTCTCAGATTGTCCCATTAATTATAGGCGATAATTTCAAGACTAAGAAGTTGGCGGAGGCGCTTCAGGATAGAGGGTGGTGGGCCTCACCTATAAGGCCTCCGACTGTTCCGAAGAACGAAGCGCGCATTAGATTTTCCCTTACGTATTACCACGATGAAGAAACCCTGAAGAGACTGATAGATGATATTGCAGAAATCGGAATTTAAGGTAATCCAGCGAAATTCGGATAAGACATTGCTGCTAATTCCAGGCTGGGCCACGGATTACAGGATATTTGATACGCTAGACCTGCCCTATAATTACCTGATGCCGGTTGAACCCTTTCTTTTAGGCTTCGAGAAAGGGCTGTTGGAGGCATTGGACGAAAATGGGTTAGATAAGATTTCAATCCTGGGGTGGTCGCTTGGCGGGTTTCTGGCCGCGGGATTCGCCTCGAGGCATCGCGACAGGGTTGATGAATTGATTCTGGTTGGAATAAAACGAAGATACGAAGGCAAAGACATAGAGAAGATAAAGGGTTACATAAGAGAAACCCGGAGAGGCTGGCTCTACAAATTTTACAGCGAATACTTCTCCAACGGCGAGCAAGAGACATTCTTAAATTTTAAGAAAGGCCTTATGCGAAGGTACCTTGATGAGATGGACGCGGGTTCTCTTGTGGCCGGATTGGATTATCTCGCTGGAGCCGAGATAAAACCGGAATCATTGAAGGCCTTGAAGGTGAGATTTGTCCACGGAGAAGAAGACAGGATAGCGCCGATTGATGAGGCGAGGCGGTTATGCGAAGAACTGCCTGGAGCGGAATTCATTACGGTAGAAGGCGCGGGGCATATGCCGTTTTTAACATGGACAAAGATATAATCGCGAGGAATTTTTCTAGGTGCGCGCGTCTCTATGACAGGTATGCGGATATACAGATGACAGCCGCCGCCGAACTCGTTCGACTCTTGCCGAATAAAGGTGTCGAAAATATTCTGGAGATAGGCTGCGGCACAGGGAATTACACCGCTGTCTTAAGAGAACGTTTTGGGTCGGCGGGCATAAAGGCATTGGATATATCGAAAGCGATGATAGAAGCCGCGAAGGGAAAGCCGCGGCAATCGGATATAGAATTTATTGTTGCCGACGCCGAAAGTTTCTGTCCAGACGAAAAGTTTGATCTCATCACCTCTAACGCGGCCGTTCAGTGGTTTGAAGACCTGGATCGGGCAGTCTCAAGATATTCTGACGCGCTCACGGAGCGCGGAAGAATGATATTTTCCACATTCGGGCCTGAGACATTCCGGGAATTGAGGAAAGTTTTAGGCGGGGATTTACGAACGGCCTCCGGTGATTTTCTGGATAAGGGGGCCCTCGAGGCGATATTGAAGAAACACCTCTCTAGGATTCGTATAAGAAAACTCATGGTAAAAGAGGTTTACCGGTCGCTTGCGGAACTATTGAGAAAGATAAAATATACCGGCGTGAGGGGGAACGAAAGCCGCGCCTTTCCATTAAAGAAAACGGAAAAACTTTATAAAAAAATGTTCGGGCGCGTAGAGGCGACATATGAGATATATCTTTGTAGCGGGGACAGACACTGACATTGGCAAGAGCGTAGTCACAGGCCTGCTGGCCCGTCGTCTATTGGACAACGGCCATAGCGTTGTCACGCAGAAATGGGTCGGGACAGGGTGCTCGCGCGCTTCAAATGACATCGATGCGCATTTAAAATTTATGGGAAAGTCACGCGGCGATTTTCGCGGGTACCTTCAATCGATGATGCCCCATATCTTCAAGTTTCCGTCCTCGCCGCATCTTGCCGCGCGCCTGGCGAAGCGAAGAATAGATTTAGCCAGGATAAAGGGAAGTTTAAAAAAACTATCAAAAGATTTTAATTCCGTCATCATCGAAGGTACGGGCGGCCTATTAGTTCCGCTGGATGAGAAAACCCTGCTGATAGATGTTGTGAAATCACTGAGACTGCCCGTTATACTCGTTGCGCCAAACAGGCTTGGGACAATCAATCACACGCTATTGAGCATCGAGGCGTTGAGGATGAGGAAGATAAAAATTATCGGGATTATTTTTAATAATACCTCAAAGAAAGAAAACAGAATAGTCCTGCGGGACAATCCAAAAATAGTTGAAAAAATATCCGGCACAAAAGTGCTTGGAATATTGCCGTGGTTAAAAGATATAAAAGCAGGGACAGGCCTGGGATGGAATTTAAAACAGGTCTGGGATGGAATTTGAAAACGTCCCTAATCGAAAAGGATTTAAAATACATCTGGCATCCGTTTACGCAGATGAAGGATTGTGAGGAGTTACCTCCGATCCTGATAGAAAGGGCAAAGGGCTTGAAGCTCTATGACGATAAAGGCGATTTCTATTACGATACAATCTCAAGCTGGTGGTGCAACGTCCACGGCCATAACCATCCGAGGATAAAGAAGGCGATAAAGACCCAAATAGACTCATTGGAACATGTCCTATTCGCCGGCTTCACGCACAAACCCGCCATAGAGTTGGCCGAAAGATTAACCTCTATCACCCCAAAAAATCTCACCAGGGTATTTTTCTCCGACAACGGCTCGACTGCCGTCGAAACCGCGCTGAAGATGTCATTCCAGTATTGGCAAAATACAGGCGAAAAGAAAAAAACGAAGTTCATCTCGTTGGATCGCGGATACCACGGCGATACTATCGGCGCGATGAGCGTGAGCGGGGTAAGCATGTTTAATGAGGTATTCTCGCCGCTGCTTTTCAGATCCTTTAAGGCGCCTTCGCCATATTGCTATCGCTGCCCCGTCGGAAAAAACAGCCACACCTGCGACATAGAATGCGCCGGACAATTAGAAAACATACTAAGAAAAAAATCCAAAGAGACGGCCGCGATAATTTTAGAGCCTCTTGTTATGGCCTCAGGCGGAATGATAATCTATCCCGCGGCATATCTAAAGGCAGCCGCGGCGCTCGCGAAAAGATACAACGTCCACCTGATATTGGATGAGGTCGCGACCGGCTTTGGCAGGACCGGTGAGATGTTCGCCTGCGATTACGCGAAGGGGATCGAGCCGGATTTTATCTGCCTCTCGAAGGGCATAACATCCGGATATCTTCCCTTAGGCGCTACCCTTACGACAGAGAGCGTATATAACGCCTTTTACAATGATTACATAAAGAAGAAGACGTTCTACCACGGCCACACCTATACCGCAAACCCAATCTCCATTGCCGCGGCGCTGGCAAGCCTCGATATCTTCGAAGAAGAAAATACCCTCGAGAAGATGAAGGACTTAGCAGAGTTATTTCATAAAGGCCTGGAAGAGTTCAGGTCATTACCTGTAGCCGGGGATGTGCGATATATCGGCATGATAGGGGCCATAGAGCTTGTGAAGGACAAAAAACGAAAGACGCCGTTCGGTTTTGAGGAGAGAAAGGGTTTTGAAATATATAAGCGCGGTCTTAAGAAAAGGCTTATCCTGCGGCCGCTCGGAAATGTTATATATCTCTTCCTGCCATTGTGCGCCAAAAAACGGGAACTCGCCTGCATATTGGATACTACCCGTCAAACATTGGCCTCTTGACATCTGCCTCAATATTAACGTAAAATATTATACTAAAAGAGGAGGAAGCGTTATGGCAGAGGGAATAACTGTTATAAACGAAAAGGTCAGGAAAGAGAGCGCGTTTCTCCATCTCTTGATATCAGAGATGGAGAAGGTGATCGTTGGGCAGAAGTATCTGATAGAACGGCTTTTGATAGGCCTTTTGGCAAACGGCCATATCCTGATCGAAGGCGTGCCGGGGCTGGCAAAGACGCTCTCGGTAAGGGTGCTTGCGCAGGCGATAAGTACAAGGTTCCAGCGGATACAGTTCACGCCGGATCTATTGCCCGCGGATCTCATAGGGACGCTTGTCTACAATCCAAAAGACGGCGCGTTCTTTACGAAGAAAGGCCCTATATTTTCCAATCTTATTCTGGCGGACGAAATAAACAGGGCCCCCGCAAAGGTCCAGAGCGCGCTTCTGGAGGCGATGCAGGAGCGTCAGGTAACGATTGGTGAGAATACATTTAAACTCGACGATCCATTTCTTGTGTTAGCCACCCAAAACCCAATTGAGCATGAGGGGACGTACCCTCTGCCGGAGGCGCAGGTGGACAGGTTTATGCTCAAATTGAAGATCGATTATCCAAATAAGGAAGAAGAGCACAAAATTCTGAAGCGGATGGCTGTCACTGACAAGAAGATAGAGGTGTCTCATGTGGTAAAACCCGAAGAGATAGTCAGGGCGCGGAAGGTTGTTGACGAGGTATATATGGATGAAAAGATAGAACGGTATATTCTGGACCTCGTTTTCGCCACAAGGAACCCGGACGTCTATAAACTCCCCGAACTTAAACCCCTGATCCAATACGGCGCGTCCCCGCGCGCCAGCATCTACCTGACTGTCGCGGCAAAGGCGCACGCCTTTATTCAGGGCCGGGGCTATGTTACGCCGCACGATGTCAAATCAATAGGCATGGATGTCCTTCGCCACAGGGTGATAGCGAGCTATGAGGCTGAGGCCGAGGAGAAGACATCGGATGACATCGTGAAGAAGATATTCGATGAAATAGAGGTGCCATAGCATAGGAGACACTTTCCAAGCAGAGCCCAAGACACTGTCCCGATGCGATTGGAAAGCGTCTCTAAATTTATTAGGATATGATTCCGCCAGAAGTATTGCGCAAAATCAGGCAGATTGAGATTACCACCTCGCGGATGGTGACAGACGTATTCGCCGGCCAGTATGAGAGCGTTTTCAAAGGCCGCGGCATGGAGTTCGACGAGGTGCGCGAATACCAGCCGGGCGACGAGATCCGCTCAATAGACTGGAACGTAACAGCCAGGATGGCCCATCCGTATGTGAAGAAGTTCGTTGAGGAGAGGCAGCTCACCGTGATGATACTTCTGGACGCCTCCGGTTCGTGCAGTTTCGGCTCAGGCCATCAGCTTAAGAGCGACCTCGCCGCGGAACTTTCAGCGATACTCGCGTTTTCAGCGATCCGAAACAATGACAGGATAGGCCTGATAATCTTTACGGACAGGATCGAAAAGTTCATCCCCCCGCGAAAAGGCACGACGCATGTGCTGAGGGTAATAAGAGAGGCGCTCTACTTTAAACCGAAGGGCAGCGGCACCGACATAAATGGGGCCATCGAATATCTGAACAGGATCACCGCAAGGCGGGCAGTAGTCTTCGTCATATCGGATTTTTACGCCGGAGATTATAAGAAATCGCTTTCCATCGCCAACAAAAGACATGACGTGATAGCTCTGACCGTAAGCGACCCTCGCGAATACGAACTGCCCGATATAGGCATAGTGGAGCTCCGAGACGCTGAAACGGGCGGAATATTTCTCATGGACGCCTCTAACCGCGCCTCCAGAGAGGAATACGCCAGGCGCTCCATGAAACTCTTCAGCCAGAGGAAAGAGGTGTTTGACTCCTGCCGCGTGGACCACATAGATATATCCACGACAAGGCCATATCTCGGGCCGCTTATACAGTTCTTCAGGATGAGGGAGAGGAGAATTTAATTTGAACAGAAACCAGAGAAAAGAGAACAGAAAACAGAGAACAAAAAATCTGTCTTCTGTCTTCTGTTTTCTGTTTTCTGTCTTCTGCCTTCTGTTGATATCCACCTCCTTCGCGGCCGAGGATGGCGTTAGCGCAAAGGCATATGTCGATAAGACCGCCATATACATCGGAGACAAAATAAGATATACGATAAGCGTATCGTCTAAGGAGGGAATAGAAATAGAGTTTCCAAAACCGGAAGGCGGGATAGCCCAGTTCGCGGTGCGCGAGACGGGCGTATCGAAATATTCTCAATGGGCCATCCTTACTATTTATAAAACAGGAAAGCAGTCTATCGCAGGGCAGGAAGTCAAGGTTAAGCCCAAAGGCGCAAGGCAATGGACCTCACTCAAGACTAACGCTGTCGACATAGAAGTAAAAAGCCTCTTGGCCGAGAATCCTAAGGCGACGGATATAAGGGACATAAAGGGGGTCTTACAAGTTTCGCGGAATCCGCTCTTGACTATAATCCTGATAATTTTGGCGGCGGCCTTAATCGCGCCCGGCGCGTATTTTTTAGCGAAGAAGTATCTATTCGAGGGGCAGGAGCGCCTGCCGCCTAAAACAGCGGATGAGCTCGCCTACGAGGAGCTTGAGCGCATCAAGATGAGCGCCCTCCTATACGAAGGCAGGGTAAAGGAATATTATTTTCGACTCTCAACCTGCGTAAGGCATTATATAGAGAACAGATTCTCCATAAGGGCGCCTGAGATGACGCTGGAGGAGTTTCTCGCGGCTGTGGGGGATTCCAGGAACTTGAGTGAACCGCAAAAGGACCTGTTAAAAGATTTTCTCGGGAGCTGCGACATGGTGAAGTTCGCCAAATACAGCGCGAGCCGCAAGGAGGCGGAGGCGAGTTTCGACTTCGCGAAGCGTTTTGTAGACGAGACGAAAGAAGAGAAATGATATTTCACGATCCGTGGGTATTCCTGTTTCTTATCTTCATACCGGCGCTCATATTCTTCGCGAAGCGCCTCCGTAAAGATTCCTATTTTCGCTTTTCTACCGGAGCGCTCCTCTCCGACTTAAAACCGACGCTCAAGATAAAGGCGGCCAAACATCTCATCGCGCTCCGCGCGCTGGCCTTAACGCTTTTTATAGCCGCGTTGTCGCGGCCGCAGCATATCATAGAGGAATCACGGACAATAACTGAAGGCGTGGACATGGTCCTCGCGCTCGATACATCTACCAGCATGCTGGCGGAGGATTTCAGGACGGGCGCCGGCCGCAGCAACAGATTCAACGTTGTGCGCGAGGTGGTGAAGGACTTCATCGGTAAGCGCAAAGACGACCGGATAGGTTTAATCGCGTTCGCCGGCCGCGCGTACACTGTCGCGCCGCTCACGCTCGACCACAGATGGCTTGAGGAGAACCTGGACCGCGTGAGGGTGGGGATGATCGAGGACGCCACAGCCATAGGCGAGGCGCTCGTCACATCCTTGAACAGATTAAAGAACAGCAGGGCGAAGAGCAAAATCGTGATACTGCTCACCGATGGGATAAACAATGCCGGAAAGATAACGCCCCTGACAGCCGCGGAGGCCGCAAAGGCGATGAAGATCAAGGTATATACGATAGGCGTCGGGTCTAAGGGGCTCGTTCCCTATCCATTTAAGGATTATTTCGGGAATACCGTATATCAGAATATAAAAATAGAAATAGACGACGCGATGCTGGAGAAGATCGCGTCGATGACGGCGGGCAGATACTACAGGGCCACGGGCACAGAAGTGCTGAAGAAGATATACGATGAGATCGACGCCCTTGAGAAGACCAGGATCGAAGAGACAGGCTATAAGGAGACGAAAGAGTTATTTCCGGATTTTCTCATCCCTGGCCTTGCGATAATAATCCTGGAGATGCTCCTTTCGAATACAGTCTTGGTCAGGATACCATGATATACGCCAATCCAAAATTCGAACTTTTTTTCGCGTCAATATTCGCCCTTTCCCTCTTCTATGTATGGAGCATGAAGAGGCGAAAGGCCCTTGCGCGGGCCTTTGTGGATAAGGCGGTTCTCGCGGCTATCGCGCCGACCATCAGCGCTGCGAGGAGGATTCTGAAGGCGTCCTTGATGGCCATCGCGGTCGCGCTTGCCCTATTTTCGCTGATGAGGCCGCAATGGGGGTTTAAATGGGAAGAGGTGAAGCGCCGCGGCCTCGATATCCTGATAGCTGTGGACGTATCGAAGTCCATGTTGGCCAGAGACATAAAGCCAAATCGCCTTGAGCGGTCCAAGCTGGCAATAAAGGACATGGTCGCGAAGCTGAAAGGGGACAGGATCGGTCTCGTCGCGTTTGCCGGAAGCGCGTTTCTGCAATGCCCGCTTACGTCGGACTACGGCGGATTCATGCTGGCCCTCGACGACCTTGATGTGAATACGATCCCCAGGCCGGGAACCGCCATAACAGCCGCGATAAAAGAAGCGCTCAAGGTCCTTAAAGGCGCCGATAAGAAGTTCAAGGTATTGGCGATAATAACCGACGGAGAAGACCATGAAGGCGACCCGGTAAAGGCAGCGAAAGAAGCCCAGAGAGAAGGCCTTAAGATCTTTTGCGTAGGTGTTGGGACTAAGGAGGGAGAGCTTGTCCCGGTTATCGATGAACAGGGCCAGCGCCAGTTTTTGAAGGACAGGGAAGGCGGCGTTGTAAAGTCCCGGCTCAACGAAGACGTCCTCCAGAAGATCGCGCTCAATACAGGAGGCGCTTATGTAAGGGCCGAGGGCGCGGACTTCGGCCTGAATTCGTTATATGACAAGAGGTTGTCTAATCTCGAGAAGCATGAGCTCGAGAGCAGGATGAAGAGACAATATACGGAGCGGTTCCAGATATTCCTCGCGATAGCGGCGCTGATTCTATGCGTAGAACTATTTATAAACGAAAGAAGATAATAATAACCGCCATTTTGATTCTTTTTGCCTGCGAGGCTTATGCCGCGGAGAACAAGAAGGATGTGGCGAAGGGGAATATGTTGTATAATAGTAAAAAGTATGACGAGGCGATAGCGAGCTTCAATAAAGCGCTCGAGAAGGCCCCGGACGACGCGGTCGCGAACTATAACCTGGGGAACGCCCTCTATAGAAAAGGCGACTTCGCGAAGGCCGTAGAGTCTTATAATAAGGCCCTTGTGAAGGAGGAGTCCATAAGGCAGAAAGGCGACTATAACATAGGCAATGGTAGGTTTCGGATTGGAAAATCCAGGGGGGAGAAAGATCCCGCCTCAGCCATGAAAGATTATCGGGATTCTCTGGAATATTATATCAGGGCGATGGAGCTCGACCCAGGTGACACGGACGCCAAGTTTAACTACGAGTTCGTTGAGCGCGAGATGAAAGTGACGGATCAGAAACCAGAAACCAGAGAACAGAAACCAGAAAACAGAGAACATAAAACAGAGAACAGAGAACAGAAGGCAGCAGGCAGAGAACAGAAGACAGAAGACAGAGAACAGAAAGCCAAAGACAGAGAACAGAGTACAGAGAACAGAGAACAGAAAGCCGAAGACAGAGAACAGAGTACAGAGAACAGAGCACAGAGAACAGAGGACAGAGAAAAAGAACAAGAAAAAAAGCAAGATGAGCCGAGCGAGCAGGAAGAGAAAAAGGGTGAGGGCCTTGAATTTTATCAAAAGCCGGAAGGCGGAAAAGAGATGACCCCTCAAGAGGCCAAGATGCTGCTGGAGAGTTACGGCCAGGAGGGCGAAACGAGGAAGCAGGTGCGCCTGAGGAAGTTCGCCGACTACCCGGAGCCGGATAAGGATTGGTAAGATGGCAAGGTCTTTCGTCATATCTGTAATCCTGATATTGGGCGCGATATCCTATTGCGGCCAATCATGCGCGAAGGATATAAACTTCGAGGCGAGCGTGGATTCCAACATCATCTCCATAGGAGAGAGCGCGCGCCTGGCCCTGACATTTTATGGGACGCAGGATATAAGCGTGCCGGAACTGAATAATATAGACGGATTCGAGGCGCGGTATATAGGCCCATCAAAGGTAATGTCAATAGTAAACGGGAGAGTCTCGAACTCCGTCACGCACAATTACACGCTCCTGCCTCTTAAGACAGGGGATTTTGAGCTTGGGCCGCTGAGGTTCGATTATAGAGGCGATACGTATATCTCCAATAATATCCGGATCAAGGTGATAGAAGGCCCGCGTGAAAAAGGCGAAGGGCCTCTCGGAACAGCTTCAAGGCCGGATCTTAGCTCAAGGATATTCCTGACCATGTCTCTCGGCAAGACAGGCGCGTATATAAATGAACCTATCCCGGTCACTATAAAATTATATATAAATAAACTCGCCGCGCGCGACATACAGTTTCCTGTATTTTCCCAGGAGGGGTTCTCCAAGGCGGATTTCGAAGAGCCGAAACAGTATAGAGAGGCCCTTGGCGGACTGGTGTACGATTGTATAGAGTTTGATACGCGCATATTCGGGACTAAGGTCGGCGGGTTCAAGGTGGGCCCGGCCGAGGTGACCTGCAGCCTGGTCTTGCGCCGTTCCGGGAAAAGGGCCAGGACGCCTTTTGAAGAAGACTTCTTTGGAGGCGGGTTCGATGAATCCTACTTCGATGACTTCTTCAGCCATTATGAACGATATCCTATGACGCTTAAGTCAAAAGAATCGGCTGTTGATATCGCCGCCCTTCCAAGTGAGGGCGCGCCGGGAGGCTTTTCGGGCTCAATCGGAGATTTTCAGTTCGTATTAGGCGTAAGTCAAAAAGATGTCAGGGCCGGAGATCCCATAACGCTGAAGATGTCCATATATGGCAACGGAAACTTCAACACTATAAGCGCCCCAAAGCTGGAAGATGCAAAGGGTTTCAAAGTCTATGATCCGCAGGTTAAAACAGAAGATAACCACAGGGTCTTTGAACAGGTCATAATCCCGGAGAGTGAGGATATACTCGAGATACCGAAAATAAATTTTAGTTTCTTCAATCCCAGGACCGGAAGATATGAAACGATAAGCCGCGGCCCGATGCCAATAACCGTGCAGAAGGCCCCTGAGGCGCATGAGAGGCCAAAGATAGTCGAGCTGCCTCACCGCGCCGCTCGAGGAGCTGGGCTGGAGCGCCGGGAGCCCCTCGGAAGGGATATCATCTACATAAAGGATTCTATTGGGCGTCTGAAGAAAGGCGGGCCGTTATATAAGAATAAGGGGTTTCTGATAATTCAGCTGGTCCCTCTTTTGGCGCTTTTGGCCGTTTTCATAACGCGTCGCAGGGCAGAGCGGCTCACAAAGGATGTAAGATACGCGCGGCTTCTCAGGGCGCCAAAGGCCGCGAGGCGGGGCATAAAAAAAGCAAGGCGCTGTTTGCGTGAAGAAAAACCGGCGGATTTTTACGATACCATATTTACGACGCTGCGGAGCTATCTCGGCGACCGGTTCCATCTGCCGACAGGGGGGATCACGAGAAATATAATAGACGAGACGCTTAAGGCCATGAGGCTTGACGAGGAGGCATTGAAGAAATTGAGGGAGCTGTTCGACGAATGCGATCTGGCAAGATACGCGTCATCCCGGATGAGCCGCGAGAGGATGAATAATTCTATGGCGAACCTGGAGTCTGTAATATCATATTTCGAGAGGGCGAAGTTGTGAAAAGGCCGTCATCGCGAGGGCGATGTCCGAAGCAATCCATATGGCGGGTTAATCCGCTTCTTTACCTTATTGTTTGCGCATGCGCCTTTGCCGCGACAGAATCGAAAGACGCAGCCGCGCTGTTCTATAAGGCCAATTCGTATTACGAATCCGGGGAGTTCTTAAAGGCCATCGATGCCTATAATGAAATATCAAGACAGGGCCAAGAAAGCGGAAATCTCTACTATAATACAGGAGGAGCGTATTTCAAATTGGGCGAACTGGGCAGGGCTATATTGTATTACGAAAAGGCGCGGGTTCTAATCCCGCGGGACGCTGACCTGAAGTCGAATCTGGAGTACGCCGCGTCATTGATAGAAGAGCCTCAAGAAGTTCTCCAGAGGCCCGGCTGGGCGGGATTATTAGGCGGCCTGACCAATCAGTTCGACATAGACGGTCTGGCTGTCTTCATCTGGGTATTATATCTTCTACTCCTGGGCCTGGCGGCGATCAATATATTGTACGGCGCAAGAATAAAAAAGGCGCTCACAATCCTTATCGGCGCGGCCGGTTTGATGTTTGCCGCCTCAAGCGCCTCTTTTGCCGTGAGGGTTTATGAAAAAGAATTCTTAAGGCCGGCGATCGTTATCGCGAAAGAGGCAGACTGCGCCTTCGAGCCGTTTGAACGCTCAACGGTCTATTTCAAGGCGCATTCCGGGGATAAGATATTTGTCCTATCCCAAAAGAAGGACTGGAGCAGGATAAGAAGGCCGGACGGCAAAACAGCCTGGGTCAGGAATGACGCAATCGGCATCATATAAGATAATCTTCGAGGATGAGGCCTTGATAGCGGTGGACAAACCCTCTGGCCTCCTCGTGATAGAAACGCCGAAGAAAGAGAAGAACACGCTGACTCGTCATATGAATGATTTACTGGATTCAAAAGGCATAAAGACCAACGCCTATCCGTGCCACCGGATAGACCGGGAGACCTCCGGATTGATCCTGTACGCGAAAGGTAAATCCATACAGAGGCTTATGATGGAGGAGTTTAAGCGCCGCAAGGTGAAGAAGTCATATATCGCGTATATTCACGGTTATCCAAAAAATCCCAGCGGCACAATCAAAAGTTATTTGTACAATAAAAATAAACATCGAAACGAACTGGCGATCACTAAATACAGAGTGGTGCGGACATCGGGGCACCCCGCTGACAATAGGGGCAGCCGCAGGGTGGCCCGCTCATTTTCTGTGGTAGAGGTCGAGCCCGTTACGGGAAGGACCAACCAGATCCGCCGGCATTTCAGCCGATTAGGGCATCCGCTCCTGGGAGAGAGGGTATTCGCCTTTGCCAGAGACTACGAGTTAAAATTCAGGCGTGTCGCGCTTCATGCCAAATCGCTGGAATTCACGCATCCTGTGACAAAAAAGAGGATATGTCTTTCGGCAGACCTGCCGCAGGATATGGAGAGTTTTCATGAATAAAATAAAAGGGCAAAAGGGGACAAAAGGGGACGTCCCACAAGTTGACACCCTGCAGCATAAAAAATGAGAAAATTTTAGGTACTTTTTTATCAAAAAAAACAGTATAAAAATCAACAAAAAACCTAGGGAAATTTTAATGAATTTTGTGCTGCAGGGTGCCTTGAAGTGGGACGTCCCCTATGGCTGCCGCAGGATATGGAGAGTTTTCATGTTTGATAGAAAGGAGTGAGGTATGGATAAGAAAAAGATATTGGTTGTGGATGACGAAAGGGATCTGGTAGAGATTATGACTTTTAGGTTGAAGGGAGCGGGCTATGATGTCCTGACCGCGTACGACGGCCAGGAGGCCCTTGACAGGGCGCGCAGGGACAAGCCTGACCTGATAATCCTGGATCTGATGCTTCCCAAGATAGACGGATATAAGGTCTGCGGCATGCTCAAGTTCGATACGAGGTTCAAGAAGATCCCCGTCATCCTATTTACCGCCCGGGCCCAGGAGGCAGATAGGAATACTGGCAAAGAAGTCGGAGCTGATGCCTATATCACGAAACCATTTGAGTCTCAGGCGTTGTTGGATAAGATAGAGGAACTGTTGAAACGATAATGGATATAAAAGAGTCATTTCTTATAACCCTTGGCGATATGAGGAAGATCATAAAAGATTTTCACCGGGAGATGGAGAAGGGGCTCTCAGGCCGTAAGAGTTCTTTAGGGATGATACCCGCTTATGCGGCAAGGCCGACTGGGAGCGAAAAGGGCTCTTTTATAGCCCTGGATCTCGGAGGCACAAACTTTCGCGTCATAGAGGTGGAGTTAAAGGGAGGGGGAAAGTCTCGAATCCTGGGTGTAAAAAATTTCACATTGAATAAAAACATTATAACCGGCTCCGGAGAGAGGCTCTTCTTGTTTCTCGCCTCCCGCGTCAACGATTTTATAAAATCCGAAGCTCAAGGCTCCGGCAGGAGGAGGGAGCTCGGGTTTACCTTTTCATTTCCTGTAAACCAGACAGGCATCGCCTCTGGGACGCTTGTGAAATGGACAAAAGGGTTTCGCGCGAAAGGCGTTGAAGGCGCGGATGTCGTGAAGCTGCTCAATGAAGCGCTTGCAAAGAAGGGTTTGGGTAATATAAAGGTGGCTGCCCTTGTGAATGACACAGTCGGAACTCTCGCGGCCAGGAGTTACTCTGACCGCGCATGCGATGTCGGCGTGATAATAGGCACAGGGACCAATGCCTGCTGCGCGGAGAGGCCGCGAACATCGGGCGCTGATGAGATGATAATCAATATCGAATGGGGAAACTTCAATAAGCTCCGCAGGAATTCTTATGATAAAGAACTCGATAGGCGCTCCGAGAATCCATCGCATCAGGTGTTGGAGAAGATGGTCTCAGGCATGTATCTCGGCGGACTCGCGGGACTTGTCTTGGGCGCCGGAAGTTTCAGCTCAAGGCATATGTCAGAGATAGAATCGGATGTCTCCCGCGGGCTTTCGCGCGTGGGGGCGATCGCTGGCAGACTCGGCATACGGGCCGCGACGCCAATGGAGCGGCGGTTCATAAAAGAGGTATGCTGCCTTATTTCAACGCGGGCCAGCCGGATTAGCGCCGCGGCCCTGGCGGCCGTTGTAACAAAAATAGACCCGAAGCTGTCCAGAAGGCATACAGTCGCAATCGACGGCTCCGTCTATGAGAAGCATCCTCACTTTGCCAAAAGGATGAAGCTGGCCTTGAGGGAGATATTCGGCTCCAAGGCGTCAGGGATAAGAATAGTTTTGACAAAAGACGGCTCAGGGAAAGGGGCCGCGATAATCGCCGCTGCGGCGGCATCAAAAATTTGGAGGCATCATGATTACAAAAGCGAATCTGATAGACATGCTGGAGAAGTCGCTGGCGAATGAGGATGAATTTGTCGCAACTTTCGGCAAGAGTTTCTTAAAAGATATTGCTCAAAGCGCCGCCTTGGATGATGACCAGAAGAAAAAGGTCATCGAGGTATTGAAGGTCCTTCTGGATGATACCACAAGGCACGCCAAGACAGTAGAGCGGCTGATCTCCGCAGTAAAGGAGGCGAACAGGGATGAATTCTAAAGCGGAATTTGTAGAGGCATTCAAGAGGATCCTGTGGCTTGAAAATCAGATGAAGAACAGTTATTCGCAGTATAAGAAAATTATAAGCGATAAACCATTGTTAACGGCCATAAAGGCTATCGAGGACGACGAGGCCAGGCACATCAATATGGCCGAACGGCTCATCTCGCTTGTCTAGCATCGGGACACCCTGTCATGATTAGTGAACAATCTGGACACAGAGTGTCCCGTTCATGCGCGGCGGCAATAGTCGGGGGAGGGCCTGCCGGCATAGCCGCGGCCATCAGCGCGAAGCGAAACGGCGCTGACATCTTGATCTGCGAAAAGATGCCGCGGCTCGGGAAGAAGCTGCTTGCGACCGGCGGCGGAAGGTGCAACTTGTCCAATCGCGCCATCGATAGTTCATTCTACAACGAAAGCGCGAGGGCCATTGCGGCAGCCGTGTTTAAGAGATTCGGCGGGGAAAAGATCAATAATTTTTTTGAAGAGCTCGGACTCAAGCTGTATGATGAAGACGGCCGCGTATTTCCCATAACGAATCAGGCATCGTCGGTCCTAAAGGTCCTGGAGATAGAACTCGCGAGGCTTTCGATACCTGTTGAGCTGAATTTTGATGTCATGGATATATCCTGTCGGCAAAATCACTTCATAATCAGGTCTAGAGGAAACAGGGTTGTAGAATGCGGCAGCGTCATACTGGCCAGCGGCGGAAAGACTCTTCCGGCATCGGGTTCAGACGGCAGTTCCTATAACTTGGCGAAACCGTTCGGCCATAGTATAATAGAACCCGCGCCCAGCGCTGTCCCACTGATGGTAAAGAAGAGGCTCTGCCACCTTCTTCAGGGGCAGAGGATACGGGCGGGCGTCAAGGCTGTCATAGACGGCCGGGTAGTGAGTGAGGCGCAGGGCGAGCTTCTATTCACAAAATACGGATTATCAGGGACGGCGGTCCTTGACATAAGCGAAGAGATCTCAATAGCGATAAACAGGGACGGGAAAAGGGATGTCTGCGTAGTCTGCGATCTGGTCCCTTTTATGGGACTGGGAGAGTTGAAAGACGAATTGAGGCGAAGGCTAAAACGCGGCATCCCCATCGTTGATATGCTCTCTGGTCTACTGCCCGATAAATTCGGGGCGGCATTCGGAAATATATTGGCCGGAGGCGATCCTGCAAAAATAGCCCGAGAGCTGAAGGGCAGGCGTTTTCAGGTATCTGCCACGAGGGGATGGAACGAGGCGGAGTTTACCGCAGGCGGCGTCGATATAAAAGATGTAAACGAGGATACCTTGGAGTCAAAATTGAAGAAGGGCCTCTACTTCGCGGGTGAAGTCCTGGACGTGGATGGTAAACGGGGCGGCTACAATCTCGCGTGGGCCTGGGCATCAGGCATGGCGGCGGGGTTATTAGGGACTGTCCCCGACCTGTCCGCCGAAGCCTTGGCGAAGGCGGAAGGGGGCTGTCCCTAATAAATGGAGATCACATGACAAACATGAAACAATTATTGCATATTATAGCTACGCCTAGGGGAGAGGAATCGAGCACGCTTAAAGTCTCAAAGGTATTTTTGGACAATTTCAAAAAGGCGCATCCCGATTGTCAAATAGACGAGCTAAACCTGTATTCGGCGAACCTGCCGGCCCTGACAGCGGCCATGGTTTCCGGTAAATATGTCCTGTTAGGCGGAAAAGATTTAGCGAAGGACCTGAAGAAGGCATGGAAGCCGATCGAAGACCACATCAAGCGATTCCTTTCCGCCGACGGATATTTGATCAGCGCGCCCATGTGGAATTTTAACATACCCTATCTTTTGAAGCAGTATATAGACATAATCATCCAGCCGAAGTATCTATTCCAATATACGGCAGGCGGCGTCGAGGGCCTGGTGAAGAATAGGAAGATGGTCATTATAACCAGCCGAGGCGGAGACTACAGCGAAGCGAGCCCGTTCCATAAGTTCGATTACCAGGAGCCGTATCTGCGGGCCATCTTCGGTTTTGTCGGGATAACCGATATAACATTTGTGAATGCCCAGCCTATGAATATGGGCCCGGAGCTTGAAGCAAAAGGGCTCGAGAAGGCGAAGGCGGAAGCAGTTAAACTGGCGGGGGCGCTATGAAGGTCGCGATCCTGGTTGAGGACCAGTATCAGGTGCTGGAGGTATGGTATCCTTATCTTCGTTTCCGGGAGGAAGGGATAGGGACCGTTCTTGTCGGAACAGGCAGGAAGAAGGAATACATGTCGAAAGAGGGCTACCCCGCCCTTGAGGAACTCTCTATAAGAAACGCGAGCTTAGACGACTTTGATGGCGTTGTGATCCCCGGAGGATACGCGCCGGATATGCTGCGAAGGTATGACGAAGTCAATGAATTCGTCAGGGCGATGTTCGATAAAAAGAGACTCGTCGCGGCCATATGCCATGCCGGCTGGGTCCTGGTGTCAGCGGGGATATTGAAAGGCAGGAAGGCCGCGTCGTTCTCGGCTATAAAGGATGACATTATAAACGCCGGCGCGACATTTTTAGATAAAGAGGTGGTCGTTGACGGCAATCTGATCACCTCGCGAAACCCATATGACCTGCCGGCCTTTATGCATGAGTCGATAAAATTTTTAAAATCGAATCCCTTGCGTCCGAAGGTGTAGATATGAGCATTTTCCCATTCGTACATTTCTTCAGTTTCCTTGTCTACATATATCTTGTAATCTACACACTGGCCAGGAACCCAAAATCGCCGCTCAACAGGTCATGCTCCATCTTGTTTGCGGCCTTCAGCTTGTGGAGTTTCGGGATGATCTTTATACATAATCCCTACACCACAATCCAGACGGCCGGGATATTTGAGGATATCGGCGCGTTTGGCTGGGTCGGTTTTCCCGGCTTCCTTTTATGGTTCGCCATTATCTTTACGGGCAGGGAGAAGATAACAAAAAATAAGGCGTTTCTGCCGATTCTATTCATCCTGCCGTCCGTATTAATCTATAAGCAATGGACAAATTTTTTAATTGTGGGTTATGTCAAACAATATTATGGCTGGGCCGGAGTCTGGTCAAGATCAGTCTGGCCGTATCTCTATTACCTATATTACACCCTCGCCGTAGGCGCGGTGCTTTATCTTCTCGTAGATTTTAGGAAGAAGACGCGCAGCCCGGTCAAGAAGACGGAGGCGGAGATAGTTATTATAAGCACGCTCGTCGCCTTTATCTTCGGTTCATTGACCGATGTGGTGTTTCCAAGGATGGGTATCTATCAGGTGCCTGACATAGCGCCTGCCCTTGCGCTGGTCTGGGCGTCCGGGACAGCGTACGCGATAGCCAAGTATAAATTCCTGACAATAACGCCGGCCGCCGCGGCGGACGACATCATCTCGACCATGACGGATGCCCTGATGCTGCTGGACCAAAACGGAATCATTGTTACCGTAAATAAGGCGGTTCTGGAGTTATTAAAATATAAAGGGCGAGAGCTGCTTGGCGGGTCTCTCGAGAAACTCTTTGGGGAAGAGTTCGCGCTTTCCGGGCTGTCAGATAAGATAGCAAAGGGAGAAGAGACAAGAAACCGCAACATCGCCTTGATAGCGAAAGACGGCTCCCGCATACCGGTTATCTTTTCAAGTTCTGTTTTATGGGGAGAAGGGGCTAAGATAACCGGCACGGTATGCATAGCCGCGGATATCACCGAAGTCATAAAGGCGGAAGATGAGCTGCGCAGGGCGCATCACGAGCTGGAGCTGCGCGTTCGGGGGCGGACCGCGGACCTGGCCCTGGCAGTTCGGCAGCTTAAACAGGAGATCGCCGAGCGCAGGCATGTGGAAGAGACGCTGCGCGAGAGCGAGGAGAAATATTCCACGCTGGTCGAACAGGGAAACGACGCCATTATCATCGTTCAGGATGAAATTGTGAAATTCGCCAATTCTAAGATGGCGGAATCTATCGGCCTAAAAAAAGAGAATATCGTAGGCAGATCGTTTCTTGAGATCATCTCCCCCGGCTTTAGACAATATGCCCTTGAGATATACCATAAGAGAATCTCTAAGGAAGAGGCCGCCAACCGATATGAGCTGGAGATATATTCAAGCGACGGAAAGACCATACCGATTGAGGTGAATGCCTCCCGCATCGAGTATGAGGGCCATCCCGCGAGCATGGCGATAATCAGGGACATCACGGAGCGCAAGCGCGCCGAAAGCCAGCTTAAGGAAAGCTACAGGAAACTGGAGAAGATATTGGAAGATATAATCTATGTCATCGCGAAAATAGTCGAGAGCAAAGATCAGTATACCGCGGGCCATCAGCGCAGGGTCGCGGAACTCGCCTGCGCCATCGCCAGGGATATGGGGCTTTCGGAGGAACGGGTTAAAGGGATTCATATGGCGTCGGTCATCCATGACATCGGCAAGATTACGATACCGAGCGAGATCTTGAGCAAGCCCGGCCGGCTGAACGATATCGAGTTGAGCATGGTCAGGTCCCACTCGCAGATGGGCTATGATATACTGAAGACAATAGACTTCCCGTGGCCGATCGCCCAGATGGTGCTTCAGCACCACGAACGGACAGACGGCTCCGGGTATCCCGGCGCTGTATCAGGCAAAAAGCTCCTCCTGGAGGCCGAGATCCTCTCTGTGGCCGACGTAGTCGAGGCGATGACATCCCACAGGCCTTACCGCCCGGCGCTGGGCCTGGAGAGCGCGCTGGAGGAGATCTCCAAAAAAAGAGGCGCCGCATATCATCCCAGAGTAGTCGATGCCTGCTTAGACCTCTTCAACAAGAAACACTTTCAGTTTACCTGATAATGGCGAATAGCGCGAAGACCTGCGATATAGCTGTAATAGGAGGCGGTCCGGCGGGGTCTATGGCAGCCATCAGGGCAGGACAGCTTGGCAGGAGCGCGGCGCTGATAGAAAAGAATTTTTTTCTAGGCAGCAAGATACTGATAACCGGCCGCGGTCGGTGCAATCTTACGAACACAGCCTCCATGGATGTCTTTATAAAGAAATTCGGCCGCCGCGAAGGGGAATTTTTCAGATCGGCGTTCTTTTCGTTCTCCAACGAGGACCTGATGGAGTTCTTCAGGGCCGGGGGCCTGGAGTTGAAGGTCGAAAGACAGGGCAGGGTATTTCCTGTTACCGATAAGGCGCGTTCAGTTACGCTCGTCCTGGAAAAGTGTCTTAAAGAGTCCGGCGTAGATGTTATGTATGGCGCGCGGCTTCTTGATATAAAGCGTAAGGCCGGCGGCTTCACCCTCATCCTGAAAGATGGCGTTTCTATCACGGCAAAGAAGGTGATAATCGCTTCCGGCGGCGCGTCTTTTAAGGCGACTGGTTCCACGGGAGATGGGTTTAGCCTGGCGGAACGGATGGGCCATATGATAGCTCCCCTAAAACCTGCCCTTGTCCCGTTGAAGGCAAAGGAACGCTGGGTCAAGGAACTGCAGGGGGTCGGCCTAGAGAGTATCCGGCTGACATTCCACTATGGCGATAAAAGAGTTGTCTCTGAAATCGGCGAATTGATGTTCACCCATTTCGGCGTATCAGGCCCTCTCGTATTGGATGCAAGCGGCGATGCAGTGTCAGCCCTCGATAAATATAAAGAGATTCGGATGACGATAGACCTCAAGCCTGGCCTAAAAAAAGAACAACTTGAAAGCAGGCTGGTGAAGGAATTCGCCGCAGAGGGGGATGCCCGGATCGGGAGCCTCATGCGAAATCTTCTGCCAAAAAGGATGATTGCCGTTTTTTTGGCATTATTAAATATATCCCAGGAGAAACGCGCAAACCAGATGACTAAAGAAGAGCGCCGCGCCATTATAGACGCGCTCAAGGCCTTCTCCTTGACTATTACAGGGAGTCTTCCGATAGAGGAGGCGATGGTAACCGGCGGAGGCGTTTCTAAAAATGAAATAAACCCGCGGACCATGGAGTCGCGGATAGCCCCGGGCCTGTATTTCGCGGGTGAGGTGATAGAAGGCCGGGCGCCGAGCGGTGGATACAACCTCCAGCAGGCGTTTTCAACCGGCTGGCTCGCGGGCGAGAAGGCCGCGGAATCCGTAAAATAGGAAGTTTCGGATGCACGTCAAAGATCTAACGGGAAAGGCGTTCGATTTATCAGAATTGCTCGACTATCAGAATGATGCGATTGTGAGCAGGGAGATTATCAAAAAAGAGACAGGAACAGTTACCTTATTCGCGTTTGATAAAGGACAGGGTTTAAGCGAGCATATCGCGCCTTTTGACACCCTGGTTTACATTGTTGACGGAGCCGCGGAGATCGTTATTTCTGAAAGACCTAACAGGGTAGGGAAGGGTGAAATGATCATCATGCCCGCGAACAAGCCGCATGCGTTAAAGGCAATAAAGCGCTTTAAGATGTTATTGGTTATGATAAAGAGCAAGTAGTCGACGTTTAAACGGCGGCTTGCTCATATCTTAATAGCGGCTTATATTTGCATTTGAAGCGATTGGTGTCATAATTGTATCAAATATTGAAGCGATTAACGGTATTAATCGCTTCAACCCTTTTAAACGGGGAATTCGGGGACACGGGGGAATCCGGGAATCCGGGGACACATCACTTAATTCATTGACATAATCATTCTTTCCCACTATAATTTGCCCTATGGCAAGGATGGCCCGGATTGTCATACCAAATATACCCCATCATATTACCCAACGTGGTAATAGATCTCAAAAGGTGTTCTTCAGCGACAAAGACAAATCGTTTTATCTTGATTTGCTGCATAAGCATGCCCAGGAAGCCGGGTTAAGTTTCTGGGCATATTGCCTGATGGACAACCATGTTCATCTCATTGCCGTTCCTGAAAAAGAAAGCAGTTTAGCGAAAGGGATAGGCGACACACATAAGTATTATACACGTATGATAAATTTCAGGGAAAACTGGAGGGGATATCTCTGGCAGGGAAGGTTTAGCTCTTTTCCCTTAGATGAGAAATATCTTTATGCCGCCATTCGTTATGTAGAGCGTAATCCGGTAAGGGCAGGGCTTGTAAAAAGGGCCGAAGATTATGAATTTTCGAGTGCAAAGGCGCATGTATATAAAAAAAGAGATCCCTTGTTATCCGGTAGCTTTCTTATTGAAGAGATAAAAGATTGGAGATCATTCTTGGCAGATGATGATAGCGAACAAGATAAAAAGCGTTTTAGAAAACATGGGCGCACAGGCAGACCGTTAGGACAAGAAGGTTTTATAAAGGAACTGGAAAGGATAACAGGTAGAATTTTAAAACCCAAAAAGCCGGGCAGAAAGAAGAATTAAGTGATGTGTCCCCGGAATATGCCCGGAACATGCCCTGTTTTATTTCATAGAACAATCATTTATCGTCAGCAGTTTCCTGCTTAGAGAAATAGTTTGACTTTAATGTTCAGTAAGTGTATATTGTTCAGTAATCACTGAACATTAAGAAGGAGTGAACATTATGAATGGACATACAAATGGAACGAATATTTTTGCCGATAAGGCGACTTTCAT
>JAHFGN010000077.1 GCA_023247415.1 Candidatus Omnitrophota bacterium | reverse complement strand
TTTATTGGACGCGCAGAATCGTATTTCAAAAAAGAAGAACATGTCTTTATGCGGCACGACGCAGGAGGTTTTGCTCGAATCCTCAAAACAAGGATTGGTTGAGGGAAGGACAAGGTCAAACAAGGTCGTCTTGGCGCATGGAAGAGATTGCTCTATCGGAGAGTTCGTAAGGGTGAGGATCGATGACGCCACCTGCAGTACATTAAGGGGAAAGGTCTCTTGTCAGTTCCCAAAATCGTATTCCTTGTAGGTCCGACAGCTGTAGGAAAGACTCGCCTGGCTGTAAAGCTCGCCAAGAGGCTAAAGGCCGAAATTATCTCATGCGACTCCATGCAGGTCTACAAAGGCATGCCCATACTGAGCCAGGCCCCGCCCCAGGCCGTTAGAAATAAGGCGCCTCATCATCTGATAGGGACAATATCCCCGTCGAAAGAATATAATGCCGCCAGATTCAGGGTAGAGGCCTTAAGGGCGATGCGCAGAATATTGAAAATGGGTGCTGTCCCTATTTTTGTCGGAGGGAGCGGCCTGTATATCAAGGCGCTCATCGACGGACTCTTTCCCGCGCCGAAAGCAGATTCTAAATTCCGGGCGAGGATGCAAAATATTATTTCCAGATTCGACAAGCGGGTCGCGCTGCATGAAAGACTTTCCAAAATTGACCCTGAGGCCGCGAAGAGGATCCATCCGAATGATTCGAGGCGCGTCATAAGGGCGCTTGAGATATTCCATTCAACAGGCCGGACGTTTACAGAGCTTAAGGCCTCCACCAGAGGGCTGAAGGATGAATTCGAGATAATGATCATAGGGCTCACGCGGCCGAGGGAAGAGTTGTACAAAAGGATCGACGCGAGGGTGGACGAGATGTTGAAGGCCGGACTGGTGAATGAGGTAAAGGGTTTGATGAAAGCCCGAGTCAGCAGGACGGCCAGGGCTGTTTTAGGATTCGAAGAAATCGCCTCTTTTCTAAAGGGCGGGCATACTCAAGACGAGGCGATCGAACTCTTGAAGAAGAATACGCGCAATTTCGCCAAGGCCCAGGCCACATGGTTTAATGCCGATGCCAGGATCAGATGGTTTGATCTGTCAAAGACAAAAGATGAGGAGATCGTAAATTTTATATGGAAAAGGCTCTATTAGTCACAGTCGATCTTGGCAAGGATAGAGGCTGGTCAGCCGAGGAGCGCTCCGCCGAACTTAAGGAGCTTGCGATCGCCTCCGGCGCGAAGGCCGTGAAGGAAGAGATAGTGCCAAGACACGAGCCCGCCTCAAATTATTTTATCGGCAAGGGGAAGGTGGAAGAGATACATGATTTGTGCGTCGATGAGGATATAAACATAGTGATTTTCAACAATGACCTGAGCGGGACTCAGCAGAAAAACCTCGAGGATATCATAGGCGTTAAGACGATAGACAGGACACAGCTTATATTGGATATATTCGCGAGGCGCGCCCATTCCAATGAAGGCAAGTTACAGGTTGAGTTGGCTCAGCTCATGTATCTATTGCCGCGCCTGACAGGAAAAGGTATAGCGCTTTCAAGGTTAGGCGGCGGCATAGGGACCCGGGGGCCCGGAGAACAGAAACTCGAGGTCGACAGGCGCCGGATCAGGGACAGGATAGCCAAACTCAAAGGTGAACTCGATACCTTGAGCTCGCGGCGCGCCATGATGAGAAAGCACAGAAGCCGTTTCGCGAGCCTTACCGTAGCTATCATAGGATATACCAACGCGGGCAAGTCCACATTGCTGAACTCGCTCACGCATTCCAATGTGACGGTGCAGGATAAGCTTTTCTCGACCCTCGATCCGACTGTGCGCAGGCTGATCCTGCCGAACAACCAAAAGGTCTTGTTTATCGATACAGTAGGCTTTCTCCACGGCCTTCCGCACCACCTTATAGAGGCGTTCAAGGCGACGCTGGAGGAGGTCTTAAACGCGGACATCCTCCTCCACCTTATCGATGTAAGCCATCCCAAAGCCCGGGAACAGGCAGAGGATGTCTATAAGACCCTGGAAGACCTCGGGGCTAAAGACAAGGAGATAGTGCCGGTCTTGAATAAGGTGGACTTGATAGAGAATGAGGCCGTGATCGAAAGGGCTCGGAATGATTTCTCAAGCGCGCTGGCGATTTCGGCCTCAAAGGGATACGGGTTGGACGGGCTTGTGCGCGTCATAGAGTCGTATGTGGAGAGGTTATTGGTAGATGTAAGCCTGGTCATCCCGATGCGTGACATGAAGATGTTGAGCCTGGTATATGCCAACGGCGTTGTCAGGAAGAAAGAGTTTAAGGGCGATACGGTATATGTAGAGGCCAGGGTCGCCCAAAAAGCCCTTGACAAACTGCGTCAGTATGGTAAAATGTAGCACTGTTAGCACTCTCAAGTTAAGAGTGCTAATTACTCTAAAGTGGGACGCGAAAGAGGTCTAACGGGATGAAAGAAGATATCGCGAGAAGGCGGGAGGCTATTTTAGAGGCTGTTGTCGATTGCTATATAGATTCCGCTCGGCCTGTAGGCTCCAGGGTGATCGCCAGGAAGATGGGCCTTTCCAGCGCGACGATCAGGAATGTCATGCAGGACCTGGAAGAAGAGGGCTTCATCATGCAGCCGCACACATCTGCCGGCAGGGTGCCCACAGAGAAGGGGTACAGGTATTATGTGGATTCCCTGATGCGCCTGAGGAGGCTGACCGAGGCCCAGAAGCGGAACATCGACTCGGAATACGCCTTTAAGATGAAATCGCTGGAAGACCTCCTGGCAAAGACCTCGCATATCATCTCCATGGTGACAGGATGCGCCGGCGTAGTCCTGCTTCCGAAGACAGAGTACAGCCACTTTAGGCATATCGAACTGGTCTCCATCTCCCGCAACAAGATCCTGGTCCTTCTCGTCGCTGGATCCGGCATAGCGAAAGATTTTATTATCGATACCGATTACTATATAGACAGCGACACGCTGGACAGGATAACCAAATTTTTGAACGACTCATCTTACGATATGACGCTCGACGAAATCAAGGACCATCTTGAGGCCAGACTCAGGGCAGAGAGGGATTACTCCTATAAGATAATCGAACAGGCCAGGAATATCATGAGCTCGGTGCTTATGTCCCACATAGAGAGCAAGCTCTATATCGACGGCGCGAGCCATATCCTTGTCCAACCCGAGTTCTCGGATGCCCGCAGGATAAAGGCGATCATAGAATTTCTGGAGGATAAGGAGCGGATGCTGGAGCTCTTGTTGGGCGATGTGCGGGAGATTGGCACCAGGATATTGATAGGCAGTGAAAGCAGGGTGCGGAGTTTAAACGACATGAGCATCATCACATCAGGCTACAGGATAAAGGACAATATCATAGGCCGGGTGGGTGTTATAGGCCCGACGCGCATGAGTTATGAGAAGGTTGTGCCGATCGTAAATTTTCTCGCGGATACGCTCACAGGGATGCTGCGCGAACTGGAGGTATGATGCAGGCGGAGAAGAAGCCGGATTCCAACTCCGACGGTAAGCCGGCGGCCTTTGTGCCGAGGGAAGAATATGACGCCCTCTACGCGAAATATCTGCACGCGCACGCGGACTTCGAAAACATGAAGAAGCGCCACGAGAGGGAGCGGCTGGATCTCCTGCGGTACGCGAAGGAGGAGTTCATCGCCGAATTTATGCCGATACTCGATTCTATGGAAATGGCCTCAAGGCATATAGATTCATCCAGCGACTCGAAGGCGCTCAAAGAGGGCATGTCCATGATAGATACGCAGGTTAAGAAATTCCTGAAGGACCTGGGCGTTGAGAAGGTTAAGACCGCGGGAGAAAAATTCGACCCCCATCTTCACGAGGCCGTAGAGGTTCTTGAAGCGGACGACAAGGAAGAAAATCTGATTGTGGAGGAACTGAAGGCGGGTTATAAATTGAATGGCAGACTGCTCAGGCCCGCGGCAGTTAAGATTGTGAAACATGTCGAAGAGAAACCAGAAACCAGTAACCAGTAACCAGAACCTGGTTTCTGTACTCTGGTTTCTGGTTACTTATGTTATTTCAAAGGAGGGAACATGGCTAAAGTAATAGGAATAGACCTGGGCACATCCAACTCGGCCGCGGCGGTGATGGAGGCCGGCAGGCCTGTTATAATCCCCAGCGCGGAAGGCGCAGGCGTGGCGAGCGGCAAGGCATTCCCGTCTTTTGTCGCGTTTACGAAGGACGGCCAAAGGCTTGTAGGCGAGCCGGCGAAGAGGCAGGCCACGATAAATCCGGAAGGCACGATCTACGCGGCCAAGCGCAAGATGGGGACCGACTTCAAATATAAGGCCCATGGCAATGAATATACGCCTCAGCAGATATCATCATTTATCCTGCAGAAGATAAAGCAGGACGCGGAAGGCTATCTGGGGGATAAGGTAGAAGAGGTCGTGATAAC
>JAHFGN010000045.1 GCA_023247415.1 Candidatus Omnitrophota bacterium | reverse complement strand
ACCGACGGCCCCAGGTTCTCCTATCTGGAAAAGGCGCCCTTGAGGGAGGGCTCATTTCTATTTAAAGACGACTCTCTTGCCACATACGTGCCCCTCATAGAAAATTACGACTTCAGAAAAGGCGGCCCCCAAGGCTTTCGCGCGGTCGTATATTTCGATAAACGCCTGCCGCCCATAAAGAAGGTGCTCACTCTTAGGTCTATCAGGGATGAGTATCTGAAGGTGGGTTCCAGGCCTATAAAGACAGAGTGTCTCCTCATTAGGGCAATGGGTCTGGATCCGATAGTCCTATGGGTTTCCAAGCTTGACCATTCCATAATCGCGATCGACCTGCCGTACAAAAACTTGAAATTCAAGAGAAGCTTTGTCTATAAGAAGTACGAGGCCCAGCCGGCAGCCATAAGCGATAACAGAGGCATCATATCAACAGGGGTTGTATTCAAAAATAAGAAGATATCGCTGTCAGGCACCATGACAACCCCGAATAACGAAGGCCCAAACCCGGCTGTTTTACTGATTCCGGATTCTCCTCCCTGCGATAGAGACAGCTATGGCGTATTCGCCGATGCCGCGCAGTATATGGCAAACAGCGGTTTTGCGGTATTCAGATTCGACAGACGCGGCATAGGCGCCTCGTCAGGATATTTCGCGTCGCTTGACGATGATGAGGAGATGTCGGATATAACTTCGGCCCTGGAATTTATGGCGAGCCAGAAGACGATCGATCCTAACCGGTTATTCCTGATCGGCTATTCAAAAGGCGGATATCTGGCCTCGATGATAGCCGCCGGCGATCCCAGGATAAAGGGATGCGCGATAATGGCAGGTTTGGCTTCGCTGGACGAAGAACGTGACGATTTTAAAATATTGAGGGCGCGCGCGGCTAAACAGAATTGGCCTGATGAATATCTGAGCATAGCCCTGCAATCCAGGCTGGATACAAACCGTGTGGTAAGGCATAATACCGGAGACTGGATAACGCTTTTGGGGAGAAAGTGCTATATTGCCAAGATGCGCCAGGAACTGCGCCGAGATCCTGTTGAAGCGATGAAAGGCGTAAAGGCGCCTGTGCTGTTACTGCATGGCACAAATGATGCCGTTGCGCCAAGCGAGGATTCCGCCAGATTAGATAAGGCGCTTGAAGAATCCGGCAACAGCGCGCACAAGCTGATATACTTCGGTTATCTCGATCATTATTTTGGCAGCAGGATTTTTGATGGTCGAGGCCGGATATCGTACAAAGTCGACGCAAACGCGCTGGACGCGATAGCCAGTTGGCTTAAGGAATTGGTCGGGCGCGCGTCCCTTAAAAAAATTTGACATTTGATGATATTATATGCTATACTTAAGCCTAGGTTAAGAAAAGGGGGTGAAAGAGTGAATAGAGGGAAAATAGGTATAATCTTTTTATTGATTATGGGCGTCGCGTTTCTATCTTATGCGGCGACGACAACAAGCAACGTAGCCGTGGGCAATAAAGGCGGCGGATCCACGAAGGCGTGGGTAAAGACTGCGGACGTAAAAGGCACTTCCGATAAGATAGACAGAGGGGTCAGGAGGCTGCTATTAGGGTGGACCGAGATACCAAAGTCGATCGTCAGCACCACAAAGGAGAGTCGGAATCCGTTGTGGGGTATAACGGGCGGGGCACTTAAAGGCATAGGAAAGGCCTTCCCGAAGACTGTTTCCGGGGCAGCCGATCTGATTGGCGTCCCGATTGTAAATCCAACAAAGACTCCGATCAGTCCTGCGCCTATAGGCGTCGAAAAGGTTGCGGCGAGCACTAAGTAACACGGTTTTAATATTTTAAAAATAGGGATTAGAAAAATGGGGACAGTCCCCTTCCGCCTTCGGCGGACAGGTCTGGGACAGTCCCCATTTTTGTTCCTATTTTTCCTATTTTTCTTTGATATTGACGTCGCGGCTCAAGCCATGCTATACTTATGACAAAATAAGGAGGGACAGGTGTCAAAAATATTACTGAAGGGTATTTTTATTGCGGCGTTTTTGTCCATGGCAGGATGCGCGGGCATACAGCCGCCAAACCCCGTAGAGGTATTGAAGCATCCCCTTGGAGCGGGATCCTTGAAAATGGGTATGTCAAAAGAAGAGGTTGAATCGCGCCTGGGCAAACCGGATGAGGTCAATCAGGTTGAGGACAGCTCTATAGGGAAGGGCTCGAGAGAGGAGTGGGTCTATCGCGGAAAGTACGGCGCTTTAGTGCCGATAGACGCGGGCTATCTCTCCAAGACAAAGCGTTTGTATTTTGACGGCAACAACCTGACGCATATCAAAGAATGATTATGAGGCTGATGTGTAAATCCAAGATACACAGGGCAAGGATAAAAAAGGTGGACATGCACTATGAGGGCTCCATCGGCATCGACAAGTCTATTATGGCCGCCGCGGACATCCTCCCCTACGAGATGGTGCATGTCCTGAACGTGACGAACGGCGCCAGGTTCGAGACATACGCGATAACAGAAAGACAGGGCTCGGGCGTGGTCGCGTTATACGGCGCCGCTGCTCATTTAGGAGCGCTCGACGATATTGTTATAATATTAACGTATGCCTTATTGGATGAAAAAGCCGCAAAGACTCTTAAGCCCGGAATAGTCCGGGTAGACTCCGCAAACAGGATTACCCGCCGAAAGTCATGATGGCCGCCTTAGAGATAAAAAAATATCCTGCGCCGTCGCTGAAGGCCCAGGCCAGAGATATCGCGAAGATAACCGACGAAGAGAGGGGCCAGCTCAGGGATATGGCGGATACCATGTACCTGAACCAGGGCGTGGGACTGGCGGCGACGCAGGTCGGCATCGATAAGCAGTTGGCGGTAATTGACGTCGGAGAGGGCCTTATGAATTTGGTCAACCCCGTCATCTTACGACGCAGCGGCTGGGAATCCATGGAGGAGGGCTGCCTGTCTGTCCCCGGGATACAGGTAAAAGTGAGACGGGCCAGGAGGATACGGGTGAGGGCTATGAACGAAAAAGGCGAGCGTATGACATTCGAGGCTATGGGTCTATTCGCCCGCGCGATCCAGCACGAGGTAGATCATCTTCGCGGCAAACTCATAATCGACTATCTGAACCCGATAAAGAGGTTTCTGGTGTTGCGACGGGGAAAAGAGTGAGAAAAGAGTTTCCTTATTTCCTATTCAATGGCAGGACCCGTAAAAATTTCCAGATGAGGCGTGAGAAAAATATTTGACATATGCGAAAATATATGATATGATTGGCGTAATTGAAAAGTGATTTAGAGCGTGTCGTTTAAATTAAAGGTGGTTAAGATATTCATGCCAGGTGAAGGGTAAGAAATTACCTTACACGTGGCTTTTGTTATATAAGGGAGACGAGTTTTTAGTTTTGTTTTTAACAGGAGGACGGGTAATGGTTCAAGGCACAGTAAAGTGGTTCAATGACAAGAAGGGTTATGGATTTGTGGTTACTGATACCGGCAAGGATGTCTTTGTGCATCATTCGGCGATAGAGGGCGAGGGGTATAAAACATTGAAAGAGGGCGAAAAGGTGCAGTTTGAAATAGTCAATAGCCCTAAAGGCGAGCAGGCCACCAAGGTAACGAAGATATAAAAATAAACGTAAAGTCTACGCTATTACAAGGGGGGTGAGATGTCGCTCTACGAGCGGATCGAAGCGGACCTTAAGGCGTCACTAAAGAAACAGGATTCAGTAAGGTTATCAACCTTGAGGATGCTGCTGGCCGCCATCAGAAATCTGGAGATAGAGAAAAAGGTCGCGCGTCTGGAGGACCCGGATATTATTCAAACCATACAGAAACAGATAAAGCAGCGCCGGGATTCTATCGAACAGTTTGGGAAGGGCGGCAGACAGGACCTGGTAGATAAAGAGGCCGCTGAGCTCGCAATACTGGAATCTTACATGCCAGAGCAGCTTAAATCAGATGAGCTCGTAAAACTTGTGGAGGGGGCGATAGCCCAGACAGGGGCAATCCTGAAGAAGGATGCTGGGGGAGTAATGAAGCTGGTCATGGAAAAGGTAAAAGGGCGCGCTGACGGCAAAGTTGTGAATCAGCTGGTGATGGAGCGCCTGCGATAGCGAATTTGCTTGCTTTTTATTCAGTCTTAGTGTAGAATTTAGAAAATTTTAAAGGAAGGAGGAAAATATGAATAGAAGAGGCTTTATCGCAATAGCTATCATATTGACAATCACATTGCTGGTGAGCGCGGGCGCTTCAGCGGCCGAGAAAGAATCCTTTGGAACAAAATGCAAGAACTTCTGGAAGAGGCTTGTAAACTATCCGGCGAACGTGACGAAGGAGTCTGGCGAGACTGTTGCCACAGCGGCAAAGAATACAACCAGGGTTGTTTCTCAAGAAGCGAAAGACTTAGCCAGCGTAGCTTCCGGCGAGCTGGGAAAGACGCCCGACCTGGTAGTGAATCCTGTAAAAGGGACAGCCGAGACAGTTGGCACAGCAGTTAAGGACACAGTGATGATACCTGTCAATGCCGCGAAGGAAGAGTCAAAGCCCGCTGCCCAAAGCAAGTAATTTCACTTCTTTATAGAAAAGCCATATTTCCTTACACCCGAGATATGGCTTTTCTATGACAGCGTCGGGATGCCACAATTGAAGCAGAACTATTTTACGATTGCGGCAGTAATTGCAGCCGTAATTGTCACTATTATATTATACGAGCCGGCCGCGCTTTTTGTATATAAACTGCGGGAGCCGTTTTTCAAGTTTCCGATCGCCCTGGATAAGAATAAGGCAGTGATAAGGTGCGATGCGCGTGGCAGCGGCGAGTTTGGCGCAAAGCGGCGCAACGGCAGGACTCACTCCGGCATTGACATAGTTTCAGCAGTCGGGACCCCTGTATATGCCGCCAAGAGCGGTATTGCCTTTACTGGGAATATCCCGCATGGCTATGGCAAATACATAATGATGGCTCACCCGGACGGGTTTCAGACAATCTATGGCCATCTATCCGGCTGGAATGTCATTACTGCCCAGTGCGTCCGAAGAGGCAGCCTGATCGGCTTTGTCGGAAAGAGCGGAAATGCCATGGCAAAGTCTATACAGCCGCATCTCCACTTTGAGATACGAAGACGCGGCGAACCTGTTGACCCGGCAGGGTTGTTAAGATAAGGGGGGAAGGCATGAAAAAGATGATTCTTCTGATATTATTGGCAATATTCAGCGCGTCGCTATTTGGCTGCGGTGAAACTATAAACGGCATCGGCAAGGATGTAAAACGCGTAACGAGAGGCGTAAAGACCATCTTCGTACGGGATGAGGCAAGATAAGACATGCCCTGCAGAATAAGAGACGCTGGAGGAGTCAGCATATTAGACGTTGAAGGAAACCTCGACATCAACTCCTCCGATATAATCGAAACCATCGGCTGGCTTATCGATTCTAATAAACTGCATATTCTCTGCAACATGGAAGGCGTTGACATGGTAGATTACAACGGCCTGTCGATACTCGCCATCGCCTACAAAAATGTGATAAACCATAAAGGGAAATTGAAGTTCATGAGCGTCCCGCTTCAGGTAATGGAGCTCTTCAAGGTTGTGAGGCTGGATATGGTCTTTGAATGTTACTTTAATGAAACAACCGCGATAACCAGCTTCTCCATTGAAGAGGACTCGCGCAGGTCTCCGCTTCGAAGAAGGTTTCAGAGACTTGACATACATCTTAAGGTGGCATACAGTCTGATGAGCGACATAAGGACTTCGAATGTGTTTACGGGAGATGTCCTGAATATAAGCGGGGCGGGGCTATTCATATCTACAAGAGATATCTTTCCTATAAACAGCCCGTTATTGCTGACTTTAAAACTGTCGAGTGAAGCCAGGCCTATCAGCGCCCTCGGAAGGGTGATGTGGCTGCCTGACGAGGAAATACAGCCCCATTCGTATCCAGGGATGGGGGTGGCCTTCACACGTCTCGACAATGACGTGGAGAGCGCCATCGTAGACTTCGTCGAGAAGAATGTCTCGCACAGGGCTGAAGAGGCATGACTGAAGCAATACCCATCAGGGAGTATCTGGCCCGCAAAGACACAAAGATAGACCTCTCCTATTCCAATCTCTCCCAAATAGACGCATCGGGCCTCCACATATTTGATGGAAATTTCAAACGGGCCAATCTTGTGGGATCCAATCTTTCAAATTGCGACCTGACCAACTGCGACTTCGAGGGCGCTGACCTTACCAAGGCGGACATGTCAGACTCGAGGCTGTGGAATTCCAATTTTAAGGACGCGGTGCTTGTGGAGGCCAACTTCGCAGGCGCAGATTTTTGGAATACAAACCTGAGCAACGTCAGGATATGGCGTACCAATTTTGATAATGCGAAGTCGCTGAGTAAAAAGAGTTTTTCCGGCCATATCAATGAAGAGGGGCTTGACTCAGCCGAAGACTCATACAGAGACCTGAAGCGATATTTCCTTTCGCACGGCATGTACAACGATGCCGGATGGGCGTCGTTTAAGGAAAAAACAATCGAGCGGCTGATCCTGAAAAAAAATAAAGACGCGCACTATATACCAAGTGTTGTCATGGCCCTTTTGTGCGGCTACGGAGAGAAGCCGTCGCGGATCGTCTTATCGGCCCTCACAGCTATCCTGCTCTATGCGTTTGTCTATTTCTTGTTAGGCGCAGTAGAATACGCCGGATCCGGCTCATATATCCTGACTTGGGCAGACTACATATATTACAGCGCAGTGACGTTTACCACCGTAGGATACGGCGATTTTCTACCAAAGGCCAGCGCGCTATTCAGACTGCTGTCCGCCAGCGAGGCATTTTTAGGTGTATTTTTAACAGGTCTATTCATCTTTACTCTGGCCCGCAGGTATTCTGCGCGATGATATGCTGCATGACACGGCGTTAGAAAAGTGCGAGATATGCCCAAGACGGTGCGGGGTAAATCGCCTGGAAGGAAGGGCCGGCTACTGCAGGACCGGGGCGCTGCCAAAGGTCTACAGCTATGCCCCGCATCATGGAGAAGAGCCTGTCTTATCAGGCACAAGGGGATCCGGCACCATATTCTTCTCGCATTGCAACATGAGATGCGTCTATTGCCAGAACTATTACTTCAGCCAGTTAGATGAAGGATCGGAGATGTCAATAGATGACCTGGCCTCCGCCATGCTCTACCTGCAGGAGACAGGATGCCACAATATAAATCTTGTGAGTCCGACACACAATGCGGTTTCAATCGCCCTCGCCATCAGGACCGCCAAAGATAAAGGGCTGAAACTGCCTATCGTCTACAATACGGGCGGATACGATTTAGTCGATACATTGAGACTGTTGGATGGTATAATAGACATATACATGCCGGATATGCGTTATAGCTCCAATGATATGGCTTTAAAGTATTCGGACGTCCCTGATTATGTCGGATACAATAGAAGCGCCGTCAGACAGATGCGCGCTCAGGTAGGGGACCTTGTAATAGATAAGGATGGCATAGCCAGGCGGGGGCTCATTATACGGCTCCTCGTCCTCCCTGATGACATATCAGGCTCAAAGGATACGCTCCGTTTCATCGCGAAGGAGATCTCCAGGAATACATTTTTGAGCATTATGAGCCAGTATTATCCTACATTCAAGGCGTATAGTTTCAGTCCGATATCGCGAGCGATAATGCAAGACGAATATATGGAAGTCGTGGAGGAGGCAAGGCTCTTAGGGCTTGATAACGGCTGGGTCCAGGAAGGCCCGGCTCCCGTCGACACAAAATTTGCCGGGACAGATATTAAGCCAAACAGACCTGTGGAAAAATAGCGAGGCAAAAGTTTTTATGACGAAGAAAAATCAGGACACATACGCCAGGCAGATCGCGATGCTGTCGAAGGTCTCCGAGACGGTGACCTCAAACCTGTATCTTGAGGATATCCTGCGCCTTATCGTTACGGTCACGGCTGAGGTCATGAACTCCAAGATATGCTCGCTCATGCTGTTAGACGAGAAAACCGGCACGCTTATATTGAGGGCGACGCAGTCGATGAGCGAGACCTATAATAAAAAACTGCCGTTGAAATTAGGAGAAGGCGTAGCCGGCAAGTCGGCTCTGGAAAACAAGCCCATCATGGTATACGATATCGAGAAATGCCCGGAATACAAATATAAAGACATCGCCAAGAAAGAAGGATTAAAATCGCTGCTCAGCGTTCCCATGTCAATAAAAGGGAAGGTGATAGGCGTGTTGAACAGTTATACGCCGAAACCGCGTAAATTCACGAAAAACGAAGTTGATATACTTATGACTGTGGCTAACCAGGCCGCCATGGCGATAGAGAACGCCGAGCTTATAGTCAAGACGAAGCTGATACAGGATGAGCTTGTGACCAGAAAGTTCGTTGAGAAGGCAAAAGGTATCCTGATGCGGGACCTGGGCCTTGGCGAGGAGGAGGCATTCAGGAAGATACAAAGGCAGAGCATGGATTCCCGGCGTTCGATGCGGGAGATCGCGGAGGCGATTATCTTAATGGAAGATATGAAACTAAAAGGTAAAGGCCGCTGACGATGCCTAGAATAAAGATAGGACTTGCCCAGATAAATCCCACTGTCGGCGACCTGGAAGGCAACAAGAATAAAATTTTGGAGTTTACCGCGCTTGCGAAGAAAAAAGGTGTAGGGCTTGTTATATTTCCGGAGTTGGCTGTCACAGGCTATCCGCCCGAGGATCTTCTGCTGAAGAAGAGTTTCGTCAGAGACAACGTGAGGATTTTGAAAAGAATAGCGCGATACTCAAATGGTATCGACATCGTGGTAGGCTTCGCGGATTACAAAGGGGGCGATACCTATAATGCCGGGGCCTTATTGCGACGCGGCAGGATAGAAGGCGTGTATAGGAAAGTCCTGCTTCCAAACTATGGCGTATTTGACGAAAAGAGGTACTTTAAGCCCGGGCGCGAGCCGTTTACCTTTGTCCTGAAAGGTATAAAATTCGCGCTGACTATATGCGAAGACATATGGAATATAAACGGGCTTGCCCTAAAGCTGTGCGCAGCCCTTCGGCCGCACGCCATAATAAATATTTCCGCCTCGCCCTATCACTTTGAGAAGGAGAAAATGCGCGAGGCGATGCTGAGGGCCCTGGCGCGAAGATACAGAGCGAACATTTTATACTGCAACATGACAGGGGGCCAGGACGAGCTGGTATTTGACGGCGCAAGCAGGGTCTGCGACTCAAAAGGCGTATTTCGCTATCGAGCCAGGCGTTTTGAAGAACATTTGGGAACAGCCTTGCTCTCATCAGGCAGAGACGGGGTATTTATCGAAAGGAGCGAGGAGTCGGCGAGGCCCCTGGGCCAGCTCGAAGAGATATATAACGGTCTTGTTCTCGGGACGCGTGACTATCTAAGGAAGAACAGTTTTTCTAAAGCCCTTTTGGGTTTGAGCGGAGGCATAGACTCCAGCCTCACCGCCAAGATAGCATGTGACGCGATCGGCAATGAGAATGTCGTTGGGGTATCAATGCCTTCCCGGTATTCTTCCCGGGAAACGCAGTTAGACGCAAGGCGGGTAGCGGAAAATCTCGGGATTGGTTTTATCATCATACCTGTAGATAAGATATTTTCCTCCTATCTTGAAAGCCTGTCAGACATATTTAAGGCCCTAAAGCCGAATATAGCCGAAGAGAACCTTCAGGCAAGGATACGGGGCAACACCCTGATGGCCCTTTCCAATAAATTCGGATGGCTCGTATTGACCACCGGAAATAAGAGCGAGATAAGCATGGGATACTGCACGCTCTACGGAGATACTGCGGGCGGATTCGCGGTGATAAAGGATGTGCCGAAGACCCTTGTATATAAACTGACGGACTTTATAAATAAAGCGGAAGGGCGGGAGATAATCCCGCGGACCGTCATAAGGAGGCCGCCGACAGCCGAACTGAAACCGGACCAAAAGGATGAAGATACGCTTCCCCCATATAAGGTATTGGACCGGGTTCTCAAGCTTTATATCGAACGCGGCAAGTCTCTTGAGGATATTGTAAAAAATGGGTTCCAGAGAGGTCTGGTCAGGGATATTATAAACAAGGTGGATAGAAACGAATACAAGCGCCGCCAATCCCCGCCAGGCGTTAAGATAACGCCCCGGGCCTTTGGCAAAGACTGGCGCTTCCCGATAGTCAACAGGTATAAGGCATGACAATTCATCCAAAGTTGAAGAGATGGGTTAACGCTATGGCCAAGATGTGCCATCCTGACAATATCGTCTGGATAGACGGCTCCTCCGAGGAGAAAGAGAGGCTTGAACGGGAGGCAGTCTCTACCGGCGAGGTTATACGCCTTAACCAGGAAAAGCTGCCCGGATGCCTCTATCACAGAACCGATGCGAATGACGTGGCCCGAACGGAGCATCTTACCTATATATGCGCGAAGCGTAAAGCCGACGCTGGACCTACGAACAACTGGATGCATCCCAAAGAGGCCTATAAGAAGGCAAGGGATATATTTTCAAACTCTATGGCCGGCAGGACCATGTATTGCATACCTTTTTCCATGGGCCCCATAGGTTCGCCGTTTGGCAAGATCGGCGTTGAATTGACAGATTCCATATATGTGGTCCTGAACATGAGAATAATGACGCGCGTGGGACGTGACGTCCTTGAGACCCTGAACGATAGCGGCGAATTCACCAAATGCCTCCACTCAAAGGCGGACCTCAATGCCGACAGGCGTTTTATCCTGCATTTTCCGGAAGATAATACTATCTGGAGCGTGGGCTCGGGTTACGGCGGAAACGTCCTGTTGGGGAAAAAATGCCTGGCCTTACGGATTGCCAGCTATCTCGGCAGGCAAGAGGGCTGGATGGCTGAACACATGCTTATAATGGGGATTGAGGACCCGAGCGGGCACATCGTCTATATAGCGGCCGCTTTCCCGAGCGCGTGCGGCAAGACAAATCTGGCGATGCTCCTTCCCCCTGAGGGTTTAAAGAAGAAGGGTTACAGAATATGGACTGTGGGCGACGACATCGCGTGGATGCGCATCGACACAGACGGAACCCTCTGGGCCATAAATCCTGAAGCCGGATTCTTCGGCGTAGCGCCTGGGACCAATTCAAAATCCAACCCCAACGCAATGGCCACGATCCAGAAGAATACAATATTCACCAATGTCCTTCTCAAGATGGACGGCACAGTCTGGTGGGAAGACGGCGACCCCCCGATCCCGGAAGATGGCATAGATTGGCGGGGAAGGCCGTGGCGGCCGGGACTAAAGGGTGAGGACGGCAATCCGATAAAAGGCGCTCACCCAAACGCAAGGTTTACAGCGCCCGTATATCAATGCCCTTCTATTTCAAACAGGGTAGATCACCATCATGGTGTGCCGATCTCGGCCATACTATTTGGCGGAAGGCGCGCCCTCCTTTCCCCTCTGGTATACGAGGCGTTCAACTGGCAGCACGGCGTCTACATCGGCGCGACTATGGCGTCTGAGAGGACCGCGGCCCAGTACGGAAAATTGGGCGAGGTCAGGCGCGATCCGATGGCGATGCTGCCATTCTGCGGGTATAATATGGCGGACTATTTCCGGCATTGGCTTTATATGGGGACGCTCATGAAAAGGCCCCCTAATATATTTCACGTCAACTGGTTCAGGCAGGATACGGATGGCGGCTATCTATGGCCAGGCTATAGCGAAAATCTGCGCGTATTGGAATGGGTTATGGACCGTGTCAGGGGCACTGCAAGGGCTGAAAAGACGCCTATAGGATATATCCCCGCGCAGGAGGCCATTGATATGACAGGTCTGGAATTGCCAAAAGGCGCCATGCGGAAACTGCTGGATATAAACCGCGCTGAGTGGTTAAAAGAACTGGATGAACAGTCTGAATTCTTCAAGATATTTGGCGATGCCCTGCCAAAGGAGATCCTGGCCGAACATGAATCGTTAAAAAGGAGATTTTAGACGGAAAATGGGGACAGGCTACTTTTTCTAGATATCATATAACCAGAAAAAGTAGCCTGTCCCCATTTTCCGGTTAGGAATAAAAAAATTTAAAATAAAAGGGACTGGAAGACACATCATACCCCCTCATAGCCTGATTAGCAATCTTTTTATCAAGTAAATCGTCTAAATCAACCGGTGGCAGCATAAGAGCCTCTTTTGTTAGATCAGGACGTT
>JAHFGN010000076.1 GCA_023247415.1 Candidatus Omnitrophota bacterium | reverse complement strand
AAGTCGTATAAACAGAGCTCAAAATATGCTAAATGACAGACCGAGAAAAGTCTTAAATTTTTTAACACCACATGAAGTATTCGTCAATCTGTTGCGCTAGTAACTGGAATCTGCCCTCTTGAAAATTTTTGATACCTCGTGGCGATTTAGAACGGCCGAGCAAACCTGTCAATAGCTTTACCTGCAGTCCGGGTTGCGAGGCCATCAAAAATTTTCGACAGCGAGCGAGGATGCCCAATCCGAGCGAGCGGCAAGCGGAAGCAACGCCCGAAAGTAAACGCCACGATGGTAGGCTGAAAAAATATCCTTCACATTGTTTATGTCGAAACATGATATGGCTGTGTGTACAGCATAGGCGCGAGCTTCAGGGCCTTGCGCTTTGAGTCGATGTGGTCTATCATGATATGCGCGGCCTTGACAGGGTCTATCTCAAATGCCCATCTGCCCCCGACTATCTTTTCTATATCCTTAGTTATATAAGTAGTAACCGCCTCGCTTCCGGCAACCTTTAGAGGGGTTCCGAATACTACAAGCGCGCCTGACGCTACGAAATACCATCCGATCGCCATGGCCTTCTCCGCCATCCATTCTATCGCGGCGCCGGCCACAGGAAGTTCATCCAGCCCCTTGCCTATGCCGCCCTCACGGACCATCTCGCAACAAGCGATCAGGATGCGGCTGTTATCCACGCAGGCGCCCATGTGCAATAGAGGCGGTATGCCGACAGCCTTGCAGACCTCTTGCAATCCTTCTCCTGCCATCTCATACGCGGTCTCCGGCCTGAGCAGGCCTTCTTTCGCGCACTCTATGGCAGCGCAGCCTGTCTGGACCACAAGACAATCGTTTTTAATAAGCTCTTTGACAAGCGCGATATGGTGGCTGCCGCTCCCCATCTTCGGATTATCGCATCCCACAACGCCCGCGACGCCGCGGATGCGGCCGTTAGCGATATTTTCGTTCAATGGTTTATAGGAGCCCCTGAATCTGCCGCCCAGATGATAGAATATATTCTCCGCCGTGAAACCGGCTACGAGCTCCATCGACTCCTTGGGGATATTCACCTTGGACTTATCGCGGTTTGGGAAATTCGCGATCGCCTTTTTTACAATTTCCTTTGCCTGATCGACCGCGCGGGCTTCCTCCAGCGCGATCGTCTCCACCCCCGGTATGGAGGCCTTAGGCGACGTGGAGATTACCTTCGTATGAAAATGCCTGGCGGCCTGAGCCACACCCGGCATGATGCATTGTATATCTACGATCATGGCCTCAATGGCGCCGGTCAGTATCGCCAGCTCCTGCTGCAGGAAATTTCCGGCAACCGGCACGCCGCGCCTTATCAGGTTCTCATTTGCCGTGCAGCATATCCCCGCGACGGTTATGCCTTTGGCGCCCTTCTCCTTCGCGAGCTTCAATAACTCCGGATCCCTTGCCGCTGTAACTATAACGTCCGACAGAGTGGGCTCGTGGCCGTGGATGATTATGTTGACCTCGTCTTCCTTGATAACACCCAGATTGGCCTTTGCCCTGAGCGGCTGCGGTGATCCGAAAAGTATGTCGGAAAGCTCTGTCGCGATCATTGAACCGCCCCATCCGTCAGCGAGCGCGACTCTCATGGTCGTCTGAATCAGATTGTGATAGTCCTGGTCCATACCCTCATGGGTTCTGGCAAGCGTCTCCACAACCTCCCGATCTATGCCGCGGGGGTATATATTCAGATTTCGCCATATATCCTGCTGCTTCTTCGGCGCGCGGCGCGCCAGGACAAGCTCTCCATCCTGCTGTCCGAACTCTTTCAGGACACGCTCTCCAAGCTCCAGGGCGATTGCCTGATTTGTCTTGCCTTCGGTAGATATGCCATACTCGGCGCAAATTAGACGCAGTTTGGCCGGATCGCGTATCTCAAACCCCTGGGCCTCGCCTTTGCCAAGCGCTACGAATGTCTTTGCCAGGTCCCGCGCGTGGTCAGAATGCGAGGCGCTGCCAGCAGCTGTAGAGCGCGCCATGTCTCTGGCCGCGATCGTCTCAGCAGTAGCGCCGCAGGCCCCGCGTTGAGGGCCTGTGCCGAATGGGTCTATGCGGCACGGACCCATATTGCACATCCGGCAACACATCCCAAGCATCCCGAAGCCGCATTGAGGCGTCTGCGCCTCATAGCGGTCCCATACAGTTTCGTAGCCTTCCTTCCTGGCTATCTTGAGAAGTTCTATATTGGCTTTATCCTGCACCTTTTTTCTGCTCACACTCGCCTCTCTTTGTTCAATCCTGTCTTTTGATTGCTTCGCCTCTTCGAGGCTCGCAATGACGATAATGTCATTGCGAGGACGAAGTCCGAAGCAATCTCTCTACGATACCCGATACAGCCTGAACAGCCTTATTGTCTGCCAATTTTAACAGTGAATCTCCTCTGCGGCTTAACTGGTTTATTTCATCATCTAAGGGAACAGCGCCTATTATAAGCCTTTTAGCCAGCCTTGCTGATATAAATTCCTCGTCTTCTTTCGCCCGAATCTTATTTGCCAAAAAACACGTTGCAATACCTATATCGCCAGCCAGTTTCTGCACGCGAAGGGCTGTGTCGATGCTGGCGATAGAGGGCTCAACAACACAGACGAGACAATCCACAGAGCTTGCCGTCGCTCTCCCTAGGTGCTCAATGCCCGCCTCCATGTCCATAATTATGTCCTCTCCTTCGCCCAACACAAGATGGCTGACCAGCTCCTTCAAAAATTTGCTCTCCGGACATACGCAGCCGGAACCGCCCGCGTCGACTGTGCCCATCACTATAAGACTTATTGTTCCGTTGGTTAATCTGAATCTATCCGGTATATCGTCGATCCTAGGATTCAATTTATAAAAACTAGATCTCTCGTCCGGCGGGACTTCCATCCGCGCGTAGATGAGCTCTTTCATCTCAGCTATTGGGGTGATCGGCCCGGAGCCGGCAAAGCCCAAAAGCCCTGCCAGGTTGGAATTAGGGTCCGCATCTATCGCGAGGACGCGCCTCTTGGCATCAGCCAGGATTTTGATAAACGCGGCTGCCAGCGTCGTCTTCCCAACCCCTCCCTTGCCTGAAAACGCTATTTTCATGTTCCCCTCACCCTACCCTCTCCCCAAAAGGGGGGAGGGATAAATCATAGACCAGCTGCCGCTAAGACAGCCGGCACTTTTTTATCCCACCCTATCGGCATAATATGAATCCCCTGGCATAGCGGCTTCAGCTCTTTGATCAACCGCGCCGCTATCTCAATAGATTTTGCCGATTTGTCCTTTGTCTCTTCCATCTCTTTTATGAGGCTGTCCGGGACGAAGACGCCGGCAACGTTCTTATTCATAAATCGCGCCATTCCCGCGGACTTGAGCAGGACTATGCCGGCCATTATCGTCGTCTTTATATCGTTCCTCTTGACCTCATCCAGAAATCTCTTAAATTGTCCTATATCATAGACAGCCTGCGTCTGAAAGAATTGGGCGCCGGCTTTCACCTTCAGGGACATCTTGATGATTTCGGGCTCAAGCGGGTCCGCCCCGGGATTGACGACGGCGCCTATGCAGAATTTGGGCGAGCCTTTCAGCGGATTGCCATTCATGTCCTTTCCCGATTCAAGCGTTCTGGCGGCCTCTATCAATTGGACGGAACCTATGTCAAAGACCGGCTTCGCCTCAGGATGATCTCCAAGGGTTGGATAGTCGCCTGTCAGGAGGAGCGCATTCTCAATACCGAGCGCCGCAGCGGATAAGAGGTCGGACTGGAGCGCGAGCCTGTTTCTATCACGGCATGTCAGTTGGAATATAGGCTCTATGCCTCGTTCCTTTAGCAGACGGCACACAGCAAGCGATCCTACGCGCATGACGGAACTTTGAAGGTCTGTTACGTTTATCGCGTCGACCTTTCCTTTCAAAAGCTCCGCGTCCTCTAATGTCTCCTTAAGGTCAATGCCTTTTGGCGGCCCTATCTCGCTCGTAATCAAAAATTTATCGGCTTTTACCTTTTCGCAAAATGTCATAGTTATCCACAGGCGTAGGGCATACTTAAGTATGCCCTACTTATCCACAAGGCGCTGTAATTTGAACGCCTCAACCGTATTCCGCATCAGCATCGTCACTGTGAGCGGCCCCACCCCGCCCGGAACAGGCGTTATGAAACTGGCGCGTTCGCTCGCCTTCTCAAATTCAACATCTCCGACGATTTTATCGCCGACCCTGTTTATGCCGACATCTACGACTATGGCGCCTTCTTTCACCCATTCGCCCTGTATGATCCCTGCCCTGCCTACGGCAACGACCAGTATCTCCGCCCTCTTCACATGCGTTGGCAGATAACCCCTCTGGCCTGTAGCTATATGGCAGACTGTGGTCGTCGCGAATTTATCCACCAATAGGAGGCTGACCGGCTTTCCCACTATCTCGCTATGCCCGACTATTACGGCCTCTTTTCCGTATAGATCGACGCCTGTTGATGTTATCAGCTCCATCACGGCCAGGGCTGTGCACGAG
>JAHFGN010000005.1 GCA_023247415.1 Candidatus Omnitrophota bacterium | reverse complement strand
CTACAAACATATCGGGATATACGCGTTTACAAAAGATTTCTTATTCACGTTCAGGAGCCTGACAAACTCAAGCCTTGAGAACGCGGAGAAGTTGGAACAGCTCAGGGTGCTGGAATATGGTCATAAGATAAAGACCGTTGAGACGAAGTTCGACACTGTCGGGATAGACACGCCTGAGGACTTGGAGAAGGTAAAAGAGATGATGAGAAGTAAGGCATGAGTAAAATCCTAAATCCGGAATCCTAAACTCTGAACAAACTCGAAACCCTAAAAAGCGAAACATACATGTTTCGGATTTAGAGTTTCGGATTTGTTTAGGATTTAGAGTTTAATGTTTAGAGTTTTAACGTAAAGTTATGAATAGAATAGTCCAAATAGACAACATAAAGATAGGCGGGAGGAATCCGATAGTCCTTATCGCCGGGCCGTGCGTGATAGAATCTGAATTGAGCGCGCTTTCCGCCGCCAGACACATTAAGGATATCGCCAGACGGCTGGGCATGCCGTTCATATATAAATCGAGTTATGACAAGGCCAACAGGACATCGATCGGCTCTTTTCGCGGGCCCGGCCTGAAGAAGGGGCTGGCCATATTAAAACGCGTTAAGCGAGAACTCGATCTTCCTATATTGAGCGATGTCCACTGCAAAGAAGAGATAGATGAGGCCAAGAAGGTCCTCGACATAATCCAGATACCGGCTTTATTGTCGCGTCAGACAGACCTAGTTTTGGCTGCGGCAAGAACAGGCAGGGTTGTCAATATCAAGAAGGGGCAGTTCCTGGCGCCGTGGGACATGAAACAGGTGATAAATAAGGTTGCGTCGACAGGCAATAAGAACATACTCCTAACAGAGAGAGGGACAAGTTTCGGTTATAATAATCTCGTGAGCGATTTCAGGTCCATCCCGATAATGAAAGAGTTTGGGTATCCCGTTATATATGACGCGACACATTCTGTCCAGATGCCGGGAGGCCTGGGGGATAGGTCGGGCGGTGAGAGCAAATTCATTCCGCGCCTTTCCATGGCGGCTGCAGCCTGCGGGGCGGACGGAATATTCGTTGAGGTCCACGAAGACCCGAAGAAGGCAAAAAGCGACGGCCCAAACATGGTGAGGCTGGATGATCTCGAAGACATGCTGCGCAAGGTTAAGGCAATAGATAGGGCGGCGAGGGGTTCATGAGCAAGGCGATAGCCAGGAAAGTTCTCAAGGACGAGCGCGACGCGATATCCAGATTAATCACACGGATCGACAACAATTTCAATACGGTCGTGAACGCCATATGCAAAGTGGGGGGGCGCGTTATCGTGACAGGCATGGGAAAACCCGGGTTCATCGCTCAGAAGATATCGGCCACATTATCGTCTACAGGGACGCCGTCATTATATCTGCATCCGGCAGAGGCGCTCCATGGCGATCTGGGAAGGGTCGCGAAGGATGACTGCGTTATAGCCTTGTCCAATAGCGGCGAGACAGAGGAGATATTGAAACTCCTTCCGGCCTTAAAGAAGATAGGCGTTACGCTCATCGCCATGGTAGGCAACGTAAAATCCACCCTCGCTAAAAATAGCGACTATGCCCTGGACGTCTCTGTCGAGCGGGAGGCGTGCCCTTTAGGACTCGCGCCAACGACTTCGACGACGGCAATGCTGGCGTTTGGCGACGCGCTGGCAGTCGCGCTCCTCGATCGAAAAGGTTTCAAGGAGAAGGACTTCGCCTTCTTCCATCCGGGAGGCATTCTGGGCAAGAGATTATTATTGAAGGTTGGCGATATAATGAGGACAGGAAGGGCCAATCCTGTTGTGACGCGTGACATGCCCGTAAAAAGGGTTCTGCTTGCCATTACAAATGCCCGCGCAGGGAGCGCGAGCGTGGTTGACTCAAAGGGGAGGCTTGTGGGGATATTCACTGACGGCGATCTTCGAAGGCATCTTGAGGCCGGAGACGATCTCGTAAATAAAAAAGTAAAAGATGTGATGACAGTCCGCCCAACAGTGATAAATAAGAATAGACTGGCCGCCGAGGCGCTCCACATCCTGCAGTCCAAGAAGATAGATGAGATACCGGTTGTCGACGATAAGAACCGTCCCATCGGCCTGTTAGACGTCCAGGACATCCTTAAGGCAGGCCTGGTATGACGGCCGATATGCAGGAACGCGCGCGGCGGATCAAATTATTGATACTCGACATCGACGGCGTCCTGACTGACGGCAGGGTCGTATACGGGATATACGGCGATGAGCTGAAATTCTTCGATGTCCAGGACGGTCTGGGCATAGTTTTATTGAAGAGGGCGCGTATACCCACCGCTATAATCACCGCGAGAAAGACGCGTATCGTCAAGACCCGCTCGCGGGACTTGCGTATTGACAAGACCTACCAGGGCTTTCCTGACAAGCTAAAGCCATTCGTAAAGGCCCTCAGGCACTTTCGCGTAAAACCGGAAGAGGTCTGCTTCATCGGCGACGATATCATAGACATCCCGATTCTAAAACGCGTCGGTTTCGCTGTAGCTGTCCCGAACGCGGTGGAAGAGGTCAAGGCGGTTTCCCACTATATCACCCAGAAGATGGGCGGCCGCGGCGCTGTGAGAGAGATCTGCGACCTCATATTGAAATCCCAGGGCAAATGGGATATCGCCACATCCAAATACTTTGAGTAGGGTGTACCCATAGATAGAGACGCTTTCCGATTGCATCGGGAAAGTGTCTTAGGCTTGTGCTTAGAAAGTGTCTTAAGGTACCTCAAAAGACACTTTCCAAGTGAGGGGTAAGACAGTTTCCCGATTGGGTTGGAAAGCGTCTCTAAGGTCTAAGGCCGATCCATGGGGGAGGTGGCTTGACTTTTGCATGATAGTGGGATATATTTGAGGAAACACGTTATTCGGCTAAAAGGAGTTGTATGGCGACGAAGCGGGAAGATGTCATAACAAATATACTCCTCAAAAAGGGGCTGGTTACTCAAGGACAGATAGACCGGGCCAGGGATGAGATGAAAAAGACCGGCCTGGGACTTGAGAAGACGCTCGAGAGGATGGGTTTTATCACTGAAGGCGACCTGGTAAATATATTAGCCGAGTCGATGGGCGTCTTGTATGTTAACATGGAAGATTATCTGATTGATCCGGAGGTCGCGAAGCTCATACCCGAAGAGATGGCCAGGAAGCACAGGGTGATTCCATTGTTCAAGATAGGAGATACGCTGACCGTAGCGATGGCAAATCCCAAAGACATCATAGCCATAGACGACCTGAGGATGCGCGGCAAGTTCGGCCAGATAGAGCCTGTCTTCTCTACCGAAAAACAGATAGCGAAGGCGATAGAGCAATATTACGGCGTAACCGGATCAGTAGAGGATATCATGAACTCTATGGGCCCCGGGAAAATCCCGTTTACCGCGACGACAGAGGATGTGGACGCGCGGCTCCTGACCAGGGAGGCCGAACAGGCGCCGATTGTGAAATTAGTCAATATGATAATAACACAGGCCGTTAAGGAAAAGGCGAGCGATATCCATGTCGAGCCGGAGGAAGACAAGGTGCGCGTCAGATACAGGATAGACGGCATACTTCACGAAGTCTCGACGCCGCCGAAACACCTGCAGAGCGTTTTGATATCCAGGATAAAGATACTATCCAAAATGGACATAGCGGAGTCCAGAAAGCCGCAAGACGGCAGGATGCTGATGAGGATGGAGAACAAGAAGATAGATTTGAGGGTCTCGTCATTTCCTACGATCCACGGAGAGAACATCGTGATGAGGATACTCGACAAGTCCAGCCTTGTCCTTGGGCTGAAGGATCTCGGCTTCGGAGAGAGGGAATTTAAGGAATTCGACAAACTCATCCGCCTTCCATACGGCATTATGCTTGTGACAGGCCCAACAGGCAGTGGTAAGACGACAACCCTCTATTCAGCCCTCTCTACGATAAATTCCCTTGAGATAAATGTTATAACCGTTGAAGACCCGGTGGAATACGAGCTTCCCCTGATACGGCAGACGCAGATAAATCCGAAGGCGGGCCTTACATTCGCCGCGGGCATGCGCGCGATATTAAGGCAGGACCCGGATGTCATAATGGTAGGAGAGATAAGAGATAAAGAAACAGCCGAGACGGCTGTCCAGGCGTCTCTCACAGGCCATCTCGTTCTTTCCACGCTCCACACAAATGACGCGTCATCATCTTTGCCGAGGTTGATCGATATGGGTATTGAGCCATTCCTGCTGTCCACCTCAATCATAGGCATACTTGCCCAGAGGCTTGTCCGCGTCATCTGTAAAGAGTGCAAACAAAAATACACACCGCCGGATGAGCTGTCAAAAGAACTGCGCATCAAGGAGAAATTCGATTTTTATAAAGGAAAGGGCTGCAGCCTCTGTAAAGGTTCCGGTTATTCAGGGAGGCTTGGCATCTACGAACTCCTCTTGATGTCCGAGGAGGTTAAGAAGCTGATTATCGCGAGGGCCTCCACAGACCAGATAAGAGAACTCGCGAGAAAAGAGGGGATGCGGATATTGAGAGAGGACGGCATCGACAAGGTAAAGAAGGGTATAACCACAATCGAAGAAGTCCTAAGAGTGACTGAGGCGGTGTAATGTCAAATTTCCAATATAAGGCGAGAGACAGGTCCGGAAAACTTATAAAAGGGACAATCGTCGGCGTCTCGAGGACCGATGTCGCAAGGACGCTCGAGGGCACAGGATATATCCCGATCTCCATTGAAGAGGCCGAAAGGCCGTCTGAAAGGGGGGGCGGGCCGCTTTCCGGAATATTTAAGCAATCCGTAAAACTCGTAGACCTCAATATGTTCACCAGGCAGTTCCTCACGCTCCAGAGGGCCGGCCTTCCCATTCTCATGAGTCTTAATACCATCGAGAAGCAGCTCAAGAACCCGTACTTCAAAGACATCGTAAAAGAGGTCTCATCGACGGTAGAGAAAGGCTCGCCGCTCTCATCGGCCCTTGAGAAGTATCCGGCCATTTTTAACGAGCTCTACGTGAATATGGTGCGCGCCGGAGAGGCGTCAGGCCTCCTGGATGACATATTGGACAGGCTGGCCATCCTTGGCGAGAAGGAACTCGAGAATAAAAACAGGGTGAAGGCAGCGACCAGATATCCTCTGATAGCCACGATCGCCATGTGCCTGGCCTTTGTAATAGTCGTCACCTTCGTCATACCCAAATTCGCCGGCATATTCGCCCAGTTCAAGGCGGATCTGCCTCTACCCACAAGGATAATGCTGGGCATCAGCACAACTATCCGCACATATTGGTATCTCTTTCTGCTGGCCATAGGCGGCATTGTCTTCGGATTTAAAAAATGGGTGCGCACGAAGGGAGGCAGGTTTATATGGGACGGAATTAAACTGAGGATGCCGGTGTTTGGGCCTCTGCTTGTCATGCTGGCCATGTCGCGCTTCACGAGGATCACCGCGATATTGATAAAAAGCGGACTGCCGATACTCCAGGTGCTAGACATGGTTACGCGGACTGTCGACAATGCCGTCCTGTCAAAGGCGATAGATAATATAGCGAACAGCGTAAGGGAGGGCAAGGGTTTGACAGAGCCTATCCGCTTAAGCGGCATGTTCCCGCCCATGGTAATCCAGATGGTGGCCATCGGAGAGGAGACCGGCAAGATAGACGAGCTTCTTTTAAAGGTAGCGGAATACTATGACGAACAGGCGGATTACATGATACGCAACATGAGCACGCTGATCGAGCCAATATTCATAGTCGCACTTGGCGGAATGATACTGCTTATGGCGCTGGCCATATTCCTGCCGATGTGGAATATGATATCGCTGTTGAAGCAGTAGCATCGGGAGAAGCAATGTCGCGAGGCGGCAGCATCGTGGAAGTCATAATAAGCTGGTGCGTAATATTCATACTTCTGGGGACATTTTTTGGATATGCCTCCAAGGTCCTGGAGGCTGCCAGAGAAGTGGCCCTTAAATGGGAGCTTCACAATCTGAGGTTGTCGTATCAACTGTACAGGGCCTTGAATGGAAAGCCGCCTGAGAAGCTGGCCGAGCTTTACGGATTCGACTATCATGTGAGTATAGATAGATTTGACAAGACAGGAGAACTGCTTGATCCCTTTGGCAGACCATATCTATATAATCCGGCCAGAGGCGACATACACACAAGCTCTGTCAAATATCTCAAGTGGTGATATTATTGAGCTTCGCAAAAGTAATAGGAACAACTCGGTCATTGCGAGCGAAGCGAAGCAATCTCAAAAACAGATTGCTTCGTCGGCACTTCGTGCCTTCTCGCAATGACAACGGCGGCATGGTAGTCACGTTAATTCCTTTTACTTATGCAATCCTCAATAATAATAAGGAAGGAATAATAAGGAGAGCTTGACACTTTCTATTTTGTTGGGTATACTTATCTACATAATATAACCGTAATAGGCGAATATGAAGAAAATGGAGGTGAGGTAATATGAAGAACAGGGGTTTTACGTTGATAGAGCTGGTCATAGTCATAATAATTCTTGGCATATTGGCGGCTGTCGCTATCCCTAAATTTGTAAATTTGACCGCGGATGCCAAACTGGCGTCTACTAAAGGCGTATTAGGAGGCGTAAGGTCAGCCATATCGATCGATTACGCGCGATACGCGGCGCAGAATAACGGCAATACCCAATGGCCCGCGACGACCAATCTTACGAATCTCATGGCAGATAACAAGATTCCGGCGAATCCTTACAATAACTTAACGAGCGTCGCGGAAGACACAGGCGCCAGGGACACCGCTGATTCAGCCGTATACGGCTGGGTCTACAACTCAACAAACGGCGACTTCTGGGCCGCGAACGACACAACCTGGTAACGATCAGTCAATATTAGAGGAGGTGAGAAGAGATAATGAAGAATCGCGGATTTACATTGATAGAGTTGGTTATCGTCATCGTCATATTGGGCATATTGGCCACTGTAGCCATACCTAAATTTGTGGATTTGACGGGACAGGCCAAACAGGCTGCCACAAAGGGCATATTGGGCGGCGTAAGGTCGGCCATATCGATCGATTACGCGTCATATGCCGCTTCAAATAACGGCAATACCAGATGGCCTTTGACGGCGAATCTGCCGAGTCTAATGTCAGACGGCAAGATCCCCGCAAACCCGACTAACAATTCCACCAACATCATCGAGAAGACGGCCAGGGCAACCGGCACTGACGCGGGCTGGTACTATAACACAACGAGCGGCGACTTCTGGGCCGCGAACGATTCAACCTGGTAAGCGAGCCCTCTTTTAGCGGCAGGTCTTTTAAGGGCAATAGGATCTTTAGAAGGATAAGAAGACATACGAAATATAGTTTTCATAATATTGGTTTTTGCCGCGCTTGCTATATTCTTCTTTCAGGATGAAATCTTCTCGTCCACGATCTTAACCTACAGAGACCTGTCGCGTTATTTTTATCCCCTTCGCCATTTCACGTTCGAGGTGTTTAAATCCGGCCGGATACCGCTCTGGAACCCGTATATCTACTCCGGCTTCCCGCACCTCGCGACACTGCAAACCTGCATTTTCTATCCTTTAAGTATAATATATTATATCCTGCCGTTCGACAAGGCGTTCAACTACTTTTTATTTATCCATGTCTTTCTCGCCGGCCTTTTTATGTACTTTTTGGCCAAGGGGTGGAACTTTAAGACCCCTGCTGCCATCATAGCAGGAATAACATTCATGTTCTCCGGCTTCACTATATCGGTTGTGAATCTCGTTACAACCCTGACTTCCATGATATGGACGCCGCTGGTCATTCTCTTCTTTGGAAAGGCCCTTGAGAAAGACTCTAAATACGCGATTCCGACAGGACTATTCCTGGCTGTCATGTTCCTGGGGGGCGAGCCGTCTATCTTCTACTTCACCGCGCTATTCCTTCTTATCTATACCGCATGCCATAGATTGGGTAAAGGAGTATCTTTCAATAATATCACACGTGATCTTCGGGTGTACTCTTCAGCCGTTATTATCGCGGTTGGCTTATCGAGCTTCCAGCTGATCCCGTTCCTCGAACTCGCCGCGCGGTCCGACAGGCCGCACGTCCTCCCAAAATTTATCTCCTCAGTCTATCTTCCCTTGCGGGATGTAGTGAACTTCTTCATACCATTCTTCTTCGGCATCAACTTCGCGAAAAGTGACGTAGGTTCCACGGTTCAATTGTGGGCGCCAATGATATATATAGGGGCGTTTACCCTGTTTTTCATTATCATGGCGCTTGTCTTCAAAAAAGAGTGGCGGATACGCCTTCTCGGCCTGACAGCGGCATTTTTTCTATTGCTGTCCTTCGGGGCGCATACCCCTGTATACAGGTTAGCCTTCAAGTTCCTCCCCGGGGTGTCCCTGGTAAGGTATCCTGTCAGGTTCCTGTTCATGGTGAATTTTTGTTTTGCCCTCCTGGCCGGCGCCGGCTACGACGCGTATCTGAACCAATTGTCCGCGAAGAGGATAGGATTCGCGCGGTTCTTTAAATGGCTCCTGTTCTTCCTGCTCGCGCTGAGTGTCATATTTCTGGTATTTACTTTTTTCAATAATCAGATCCTATCCGCGGCCAAGGGGCTTCTTGCCTCGCGCTCTGATAAAAATATAGCGGCAAGGCTCGAAGTGGTCGAGGTGGACCTGAATAACGCGAGGAGATTTCTGGGATTTTTCATAACGGGGGCGATACTGCTTTATCTGGCCGCGAAGACGAATATAAGCAGAGTTTTCATCAATGCCGCGGTCATCTCGCTCTTAGCAGCGGATCTGGTTGGGATAGAATATGTCAGCCAGCTCTCTTCAAGCGTAAAGGCCTTTCACCGTCCCGCGCCGAATGTGGAATTTCTGACGCGGGACAAGAGCCTGTTCCGATTCTACGCCTCGCCTGAGACAGTCGAGAGCAATTCGTATTTGAACAGGAGTAAGAGTTATGAAGACGCGCTGGCGGAGGCAAAGGACAAGCTGTGCGACAATGAGATGATGAACTACGGGCTGTATAACGCGGATGGATACGAGTCTCTCGCGTTAATGGATTACCGCAAGTTCATGCGTATTATAGAGACGGCGGGTTCGCCCGCCAACACAAGGCTTCTGGACCTGGCCAATGTGAAGTATGTCGCGACCATGCGCGAGATTGACGCAAAAGGCTATACGTTGGCCCATAAGGGCGCGGCCTGCATCTACGAGAATAAAAACGTCATGCCGAGGGCGTTTCTTGTCAGCCGCTATATCGCGCTGAAGGATGAGAAGGCAATCGCGAACAAACTAAAATCGATGGAATTCAGGCCCCAAGAAGAGGTGGTTCTGGGGGAAGAACCGCATATAAGAGAGAAACCAGAAGCCAGTAACCAGAAACCAGAGAAAGTTGAGATAGTGAAATACTCGCCGATGGAGGTTGTGATAGAAGTTGCTGCGAATTCGCCGAAGTTTCTCGTGTTGAGCGACCAGTACTATCCGGGGTGGAAGGCCTCCTTAGACGGCAAAAAAGTAAAGATATACAAGGCGGATTTTGTGTTTCGCGCCGTCCATATAGACAGCGCCGGCTCCCATACGATAAGGTTTATCTACGACCCGTTCTCTTTTAAGGCGGGCCTGGCGATCAGCGCGGCAACTATTCTCTTGCTAATATTATGGTTGGCGTATAAGAGACGCCGATGAAAAGATAATTAAAAGAGACAGCCTGCGGCATATCTTGCTATACGCAAACAGGGGAGGCTCTTGTTTTTCGGTAGTTATATGTTATAATTATATGTAAATATGACTAATAACGGAATAGCGTTAATCGTAATCATCATCCTCATCCTTATTATTTCACTGGCTGTTGTAGGTATTGCGCTCTTCGTAAACTATGGGACACGGCTCGCGGTCCTTAAGGTAAATAGCGAAGCATCGGTCTTTCTCGCGCAGGCCGGTATATATAAAGGCATAAGCGACCTGGAAGCCGGAAGGTTCAATGGGACAAGCCGCGTCAATCTTACCGAAAACCAGTTTTACAGCTACGGCAAGCAGTCAAACTATCTTCTTGTAGATCCATCCGGGTGCTATCTTTTGAACTATCAATTTCTTAAGAATATCCCAATCGTCAACGAATCGGCCTTAAATACCATAACCGTGACACAGATGATAGTGGAGTGGGATATGACAGGAAACGCCGAGCTCCTGCGCGTATACCTTGGAGGGCGGCAGCAAAACACCACGCCGGCCCTGCCGGTAAAATCCGGCACCTTGTTGACCCTCACCCAGCCTTTCATAATGACCCCCGCCTCCGGATATACAGGAAAAGACGACAATCGATGGGAGTTTAATGATCAGATAAGGCTCACTAACGGCAAATACAACCAGGCCCTCAATATCACATTCATATTTAGCGATGGCTCAAGAAAGAAGGTGATGGTCATCGATAAAGATTTTTATACAGGCAACAGCGATATCCTTATCACAGCTACCGGCCAGGTCGGCCCGATCCAGAGCCCGGTCATGAAGCGGTCGATAGAAGCGACCTACGATATAAATAAAACACCGCGAGTCATAACTTCATGGCAGGAAGTCGGTGAACACATCAATTGAAGGGTAGGCCCATGACAGATAAAAGGTCCTTTACCCTGATAGAGCTTATTATCACGATAGTCCTATTGGGAATTATCATGATTCCTCTTGGGGTCATGTCGATGGAGCTTGTGAGGGGAGCCGCGAGGACAGATCAGTCATCAATGGCCGCGAACCTGGCGAGGATGGAGATGGCCGAGGCGAATAATATACCGTATGATACCCTGGCAGGCAAATCAAAAGCCGCTCATCCATCCTATCCTTCTTATGATGTGGAACGGATTGTAGATCCCAATAATGTGCCTCCGGGCACGAAGAAGATAACGGTCAGGGTATACCCGGCAGGCCAGACGACTCAACTGATAGAGCTGAATACGCTTAGATATGTTACCGCGGTTACAGGAAAAGGCAGCGGCGGGAATGCTCCGAAGGTAATAGACCCCACGTCATACTCGATAACAGTAATCCCTACATCCACTATAATGTATAAGGGAAAGAGCGCTGCTATACAAGTCCTATCAAACGCGCCTCTAGTATATATCAAGGATCAGGGCACTGCCAATTTTTATCCAATCTCTGACGGGTATTTTAAGTATAGAACTACGGTATATTCCTGGCCAGGCGATTACCAAATTTACTTTTACCCTTCTAGTTCTGACTATCAACTTACCGGTAAATATGCGAAGGTGGCCGTAACTGTGCTCGGGTAATGAGAGTCCATGCGCTTGGGTTATAAAAATGGGTTTACGCTGATAGAGCTGGTCATTACGATGCTCGTTGTGGCGATAATAGGCGGGACGTCGTCGGCGAGCATAATGTATGTCGTCCAACTATTCACATATCTGCCTGTCGAGATGCAGGTGAGGACGACTGCGCATGAAGTGGAGGATGTAATCATAGAGGGCAGTGTTGATACGAGGGGCTTGAGATACGCGAAATCCATTATCGATTCAAGCGCGAGCCAGGTGACGTATTCGTATGGCTACCCGGCGACTATCAAATATGTCCGGTTTAGATATAACTCCAACAGAATCTATATGAGCACGAGTTTGGACAATTCTACATGGACGACCGAACAGGCGATTCCGGGGAATGTCACATCCGATATTTCCGTACAGCCTAAAGGCAGTCAGCCCCCTATATTTACCTATTATCAGTCTAACAATGTGAAATTTACCCCAGGCAATGACGTCACCTATATAAAACGCATCGATGTGAATATAAAGGTGACATCATCCGCGGGCGGACTCAAGAGTCAGCCCGCGTCTTTTACCGTAAGTTCAGGAGCCGATATTAAACAATATGTTTAATCTGCCTAAAATAAAATTGCCGGTGATGGATTTTTTTAAAAAAAGATCCTCACAGAACGTGGGCATAGACATCGGGTCGTATGCCATCAAGATAGCAGGCCTGCGCCCCGGCGCGAAGCCGAAGCTCCTCTTCCATTCCGTTATAAATATCCCGGATAGGCCTGATATGACGTTTATCGCTGACGCGGCGGCTAGGCTCCTGAAGAAGTACAACGCGACGCGATCTGACATATACCTCAACATATCCGATGAATCAGTGAATATAAGGCGCCTAGAACTCCCCGCCATGCCTGCCGACGAACTCCTCTCGGCCCTGAAGTGGCAGATAAAGGACAGGCTGGCGATCGACGCGGAGTCCGCCCTCTTAGATTACAGACAGCTCCGCGAACTTCAGCAAGGGGACGGCTCAAAGGCGCTCGAGCTCATCTTCGTTGCCGCCTCGGACGAGGCCGTCGAGAAGAAGATAGCCATATTCAAAAAGATGAATCTGAATATAGCGGCAATAAACGTCTCGCCGTTCTCGCTGGAGAATATCCTCCCCTTCATGGGGGAGGAGACGCTTAGGAACACTATTCTGGTGGTGGATGTAGGACACGCGAGGACGGATATATCCGTTTATAAAGACAGGACACTGCAGTTTGTAAGGACTATCGCGATCGCCTCCGCGGATATAACGAATGCCATCCGCGGCCCTATTGCCATTGGCATGGAGAAGAAAGAGTTCAAACAGGAGGAGGCCGAGGAGATAAAGCGGGAGGTGGGCATAGCGTACGAACCGATGCGGCTTGAAAAGGGGCTCACGTCGATTCAGGTCCTGACCGCGATACGGAGCACATTGGAGCGTTTTTCGAAAGAGATAAAGCGCTCGATCGAATACTACACATCTGAAGTATCAGCCGGCGATGCGATAACCGCGGCCTATCTCACAGGCGGAGGCGCGGGCCTGAAGAACCTTGATAAATATCTCAACGAAGAATTGAATATGCCTGTCAGGCGAATAGATATGCCGAAGCTCATCGACGCCGCCGGCCAGACCGTATCGCAGGAAGATGCATTATCTATTATGTCCGCGATAGGCTCGGCCCTGGATACGAGCAGGAAGGTAAACCTCCTGCCGCAGGAGTACAGGGCGAAGAAGGCGGAATTTATAGAGAAGGTATCTTTGAGGCTCTTCTCCATCATCATTGGGTCTGTACTCGCCTTCTCATATCTGGCAGTCAAACTGCAGGTTGACGATTACGCCAGAAGGACCAAGGGCGCCATTATGCATAAAGATATACTGATGCAGGTAAAGGCGTTGAATGAAAAGATAAGACAGAGGGAGAGGCTGGCGGGTATTATAAGTTCAGGCGAGACCGATGTATCGTATGTAATGAAGGTATTGTCCAGCCTGGTGCCCAAGACGATAATTTTGGAATCCCTGCGGCTGGATACGGCCGGCAAGACCATGGAAATATCCGGCATAGTGCGGGAGGCCGCCGCCCAGACGACATTGACGCGCTTTATGGAAGACCTGGAAAAGTCTCCCCTGTTCAAAGAGGCTCAATTGACGGTGGTTGAGGAGAAGGGGTCAAATATGGGAGCGGCAGAGTCATACTTCAATATAAGCTGCCAGTTGGAATAAAACGGCGAGTAGATGATGAAATTCAATATAGATATTAAAAACATCAAGGTAACGAAAGTCCAGCAAAAGCTTTTTGCGGCCGCGTTTATAATAATCGCCGCCGTCATCGTATTTATAGTTTTTATCTTCATACCTCAGATGAACAGGTTCGAGGCGATGAAGAGCGAGCTCGCCTCCACAGAGAAGGAGATAGCGGAGATAAAAACAACCACCGGCACAACCGGCGATGAGCCTATGGCCAAGGCATTGGAGGCCCTGCAGAACAAATTCAAGTTATTAAACGCCAAACTGCCGCCCAAGGAGGAGCTTATCTTGAGGGAGCTGCCGAATTTCGCGAACAGGTTTGGCGTCGAGATAAAGTCCATGCAGCCGCAGAAGAAACGCGCGATCACAAAGATCGGCGACATGGATGTGACGATAAAGGGCCATACGGTGGAGGAATTCCAGATAGCTATTGTCGCCGCGGGAAGATATAAGGAGATAGGCGAATATCTTCACGCCCTCAAAAATGAATTTCCGGCCGCTATCAGGATCATCGGTTTCAATATGACGCAAACCCCCGGAGGGGGAGGAAGATTAGCGGTCAATTTCAGCATAATGACGTTTCTGGTGTCGGAGACAGCGCCAACGTCAACAGGTGGATAAGATGGCCGATAGAAAGATCATAGAGAAGATAGCCCTGCCGGCATTGGTGCTGGTATTTATAATAATGTTTGGGAACATGGCGAATAAGACGGGAATATTGGGTAGAAAACCGCCGCCTGCCCCAGTCCCTAAAATTAGCGCGGGCCTGATGGGGCCTGGCCTCGGCGAGGTTAAGGCGCCGGAGGCCGCGAAGAAGAAGGCTCCTCCCGGAGATATCGGCTGGGGCCGCGATCCGTTTCTCCCCTATGAGGCGTCGTTTCAGGAGGCGGATTCCATCCAGAACCTGCGTCTTATGGGCATAACCTCCTCGCTCGACAAGAAGACCTACAGCGCTATAATCAACGATGAACTCGTCCAGATAGGTTCCAGGGTAGGCAAGTTTGAGCTCATCTCCATCAAAAAAGACAGGGTAATCGTAAAAGACGACAAGGCCCGCTACGAGCTTAAACTCGCGGAGTAACGTCCCCTTTTCTATTTTTTTGTTTACAATAATACCTTAATATGTTACAATGGCACTCGAAAGTGAGGTGAAGGGATTGGCATTAGTTAAGGAAAAGAAAAAGGAGCTGATAGCGAGTTTCGAATCCCATGAGGGAGACACGGGTTCAGCGTCTGTGCAGATAGCGTTATTGACTGAGAGGATAAATAGCCTTTCCGGCCATTTCAAGCAGCATAAAAAAGACCACCATTCTAGGCAAGGTCTGCTGAGGCTTGTCTCTACAAGGAGGCGCTTGTTGGACTATCTAAAGAGGCAGGATGAGAAGTCCTACCATGACATCATTAAGAAGCTCGACCTCAGAAAGTAACCCGCCGTTTATTTATAACCGAATATAAAGCAAAGGAATAATTATGAGCAAATTTGAAGTGGATTTAGGCCGCGAAAAGATTATCATTGAGACAGGCCGCATGGCGAAACAGGCGGACGGCGCTGTTACCGTCCAGCTTGGGGGGACAGTTGTCCTTGTGACAGCTGTGGCGTCCCGTGAGCCGAGAGAGGGCATAGACTTCTTCCCGCTCACAGTCGAATATCAGGAGAAGACATACGCCGCAGGCAAGATCCCGGGCGGATTTTTTAAACGCGAAGGCCGGCCCTCTGAAAAGGAGATACTTACGGCCCGCCTGATCGACAGGCCCATAAGGCCGCTATTTCCTGCGGGATTCATCAATGAGATACAGATAATGGCCATGGTGTTGTCCAGCGATTGCGAAAACGACTCTGATATATTGGCTGTCATAGGCGCGTCCTGCGCGCTTTCGATATCCGGCATACCGTTCAACGGGCCTATAGCGGCTGTGCGCGTTGGCAGAGTTGGTGGAAAATTCGTATTGAATCCGACCTTCCAGGAGCTGGAATCAAGCGACATGGATCTCGTCGTTGCCGGGAAGAAAAACAGGGTATTGATGCTTGAATCAGGCTCCGGCGAACTGGGTGAAGATATTATATTGGATGGGATAGCTTTCGGCCAGAAGAATTTGGCCGCTATCATCGAGGTCCAGGAGAAGATGGCGAAGGAATGCGGCAAACCTCCCATACAGGCCCAGCTAAAAGTCCTTGATGAGGGTCTTGTGAATAAGGTCAGGTCCGCGGCTGAGGCGAAATTAAAGGATATAAACAGGCTCTCTTCCAAAGAAGAGCGCGAAGAGGCCCTTGATATGCTGTCCAAGGAGCTGGTCTCGAAACTCGCGACTGAGGAATCCGGCCATACGGATAAAAACGTAAAGGCGGCCCTTGTAGAGGTTGAGAAGGAAGAGGTGCGGCATTTCATCATAGACAAGAAGATGAGGGTCGACGGCAGGTCTTTCAACGAGATCCGGCCAATAACCTGCGAGGTCGGCCTCCTTCCGAGAACGCATGGATCCGGGCTATTCACGCGCGGACAGACGCAGAGCCTGTCAGCCACGACCCTCGGCACAGCCGCGGACGAACAGAGGATAGACGCGCTGGAAGGCGAGACGCAGAAGAGCTTCATGCTCCACTATAATTTTCCTCCATTCAGCGTCGGAGAGGTAAAGCCCGTGCGCGGGCCCGGCAGGCGCGAGATAGGACACGGCGCGCTCGCGGAAAGGGCGCTGAAACCTGTCATGCCGTCGAAGGACAAATTCCCCTACACCGTGAGGATCGTCTCCGACATACTGGAATCGAACGGGTCCTCCAGCATGGCCACTGTCTGCGCGTCCACGCTGTCTCTTATGGATGCCGGCGTGCCCATATCAAAGCCTGTCAGCGGTATCGCCATGGGCCTGGTAAAGGAAGGTTCAAATCACGTGATCCTCACAGATATAGGCGGGGTCGAGGACCATTACGGCGACATGGATTTCAAGGTCGCGGGGACCAAAGACGGAATCACCGCCGTTCAGATGGACCTCAAGATCGACGGCATCACGTCTGATATTATAGGCCAGACATTAAAGGCGGCGAAGGAGGCGAGGTTATTCATCCTGGATAAGATGGTGAAGGTGATCTCGCAGCCGAAAGGGTCCATATCGGAGTTCGCGCCGCGCATAGTTACGCTCAAGATCAGCACAGACAAGATAAAAGACGTTATCGGCCCGGGCGGCAAGGTGATCAAAAAGATCATACAGGATACGGGCGTAACGATAGACGTAGAAGACGACGGCACTATCGAGGTGGCGTCTACTGACGGCGAGGCCCTCCAGAAGGCGCTGGACATAATAAAGGGCTTGACCGAAGAGCCGGAGATCGGGAAGATATATCACGGGAAGATCAAGAGGATCATGAATTTCGGGGCCTTCTGCGAGATAATGCCGGGCAAAGAGGGCCTGATCCACATCTCGGAGTTAGCCGACAAGTTCGTCAAGAACGTTGAAGACGTGGTAAAGATAGGCGATGAGGTGACAGTTAAGGTTATAGAGATAGACGAACAGGGCAGGGTGAATCTGTCGAAGAAGCAGGTAAAAGACCTTGAGGCGGATAAAGATAGCGCTAAGAGTTAAGGAAGGGTGCGGGGACCTGCCGCTTCCTAAGTACGCCACCAGCGGCTCAAGCGGGATGGATCTGTGCGCGGATGTCAAAGAGCCGCTTACGCTTCTTCCGGGCGAAATACATCTCGTCTCCACAGGTCTGTATTTGAGCATCCCGGAGGGTTATGAGGCCCAGACAAGGCCGCGCAGCGGGTTAGCCCTTAAGCATGGGATAACGCTCGTCAATACGCCGGGCACCATCGACAGCGACTATCGGGGTCTGGTGAGCCTGATAGTTGTAAATCTCGGCAAAGGGTCTTTCATCATAAGACGGGGAGACCGGATCGCGCAGATGGTGATAAAAGAGGTCATAAGGGGCGATCTCGAAGTCGCCGTAGAGCTGGATGAGACAGCGCGCGCAGGCGGAGGTTTCGGGCATACGGGAATTTAGTAACCAGTAATAAGGCAGCAGCTCAGTTGAGCGAGCAAACCACAGCTTCCTCTAAAGTCCCTGCTGCGACGATTAAGGGACAGTCCCCTTGGCGCAACATGTACACGACGTTTCCGGGGACAGTCCCTACTACGACGATTATGGAACAGAATAAGAAGAACGAAATATTGGCGGTGCTGCTTCTCGCTGTAGCGGTTCTTCTTTTGATAAGCCTGGTCACATTCGACTTCGATGACCTGAAGCTTTTTACCTCCAGGCCAAATCTTCCCATGCGTAACTTCGCCGGGCTCTTCGGAGCGTACATAGGCTCGGCGCTATTCTTCATAATGGGGTTGAGTTCGTATGTTGTGCCGGCATTAATATTCACGTGGGCCCTGGCAAGATTCTGGGGTATAAAACCGCAGAAGGTCTATTTTAAGATAACCGGCACGGGTTTTCTTATACTGGCGTCAAGCGCCCTGTTCAGCATCATCGCCGGGGCAGAGCCCGCGCTCAGATTCAGGCTTGGAGGCGTTGTCGGGCTCGTATTCTCCGATTTTCTGATAAAATATCTCGGATTCTTCGGGGCCATACTGGTTATACTGGTCTTATTTTTGTTGTCTGTCCTGCTCGCGACGGAATTCCTGCTCCTGCCGTTTCTTACGAAGTCATTCAAATCATCAAAGGATATATACTCCCGGGTTAAAGAAAAGGTGGCCGATATTGAGGTCAGGCCGCCCGCGTTGTTTAAGAAGAAGGAAGCGTTGTCCCAGCCCCAGATATCCAGGACTGTAGACCTTGCCAAGATAGAGCCCGCGAGAAAATACGCCCCCAGACCGCAGTCGGCGGCAGCGCAAGACGCGAAGGCCGCTGTTCCTATCCGGGAGATGGTTCAGGCCCTCCCGCAAAAAGGCCCTGCGGCCGGAGGATTCCGGCTGCCGGCAATAAATTTATTGGATTCCCCGCCGCCCATAGAGGAGCGAAAGATAAAGGATGACCACGAGGCTAACTCGCGGATTCTGGAGGAGACGCTTGCTGATTTCGATGTAGAGGCGAAGGTTGTAGAGTGCAACAAAGGGCCTGTCATCACGCGTTATGAGTTAGAACCGGCCAGCGGCGTCAAGATCCACAGGATAACATCCCTGGCGGACAACATCGCCCTCGCCATGAAGGCGCAAAGCGTCAGGATCGTCGCGCCAATTCCGGGAAAAGGCACAATAGGCGTGGAGGTCCCGAATTCGTCGAGCGCGTTCGTTTATATGCGGGATATCATTGAATCCAGGGAATACAACCAGTTCAAGTCGAAGTTGAAGCTGGCGTTGGGGAAGGATATCGCGGGCGCGCCTGTGATAGCGGATCTCTCCGGCATGCCGCACCTTTTAATCGCCGGGGCGACAGGCTCCGGCAAGACCGTCTGCGTCAATTCTATCATCACCAGCCTCCTGTACAACTGCACTCCTGACGAAGTGAAATTCATGATGATAGACCCGAAGAGGGTGGAGCTGGCAGTCTTCAATGACCTTCCGCATCTATTGTGTCCTGTTGTGACTGACTCGAAGAAGGTTACTGCCGCCTTAGAATGGGTGGTGAACGAGATGGATTCGCGCTACGAGCTATTCGCGAAGTCCGGCGTGCGGAATATCGATCTGTATAACGAGAAGACCGCGCGCGCGGGGACGGCTGAGAAGCTCCCCTTTATAATCGTGATAATAGACGAACTCGCGGACCTGATGATGGTTGCCCAGCAGGATATAGAGTCTACCATAACGCGGCTGGCCCAGTTATCGCGCGCTGTCGGCATACACCTGATACTCGCGACCCAGCGGCCATCCGTTGATGTCATAACAGGCGTCATAAAAGCGAATTTCCCGGCGAGGATATCGTTTAAAGTGGCATCAAAGGTTGATTCCAGGACAGTCCTCGACATGAACGGCGCGGATAAACTTTTAGGAAAAGGCGACATGCTGTTCGTGGAACCTGGAGCGTCAAGGCCGGTGAGGGCTCAAGGGTCCCTGATATCAGACATGGAGATCGAGAAACTCGCGTCATTTTTAAAGTCCCAGAGGCAGCCTTCGTATATAGAGGAGATACTGGCTGAAAAGAAGACGACCCACGGAAGGAAATTTGAAAGGGATGAGCTCTATGGGCAGGCAGTCAGGGTGGTCTTAGAGACGCGCCAGGCTTCAGTCTCGATGCTGCAGAGGCGGCTTGGACTCGGCTACACCAGGGCTGCCAGGATCATAGACATGATGGAAGAAGACGGTGTGGTCGGGCCATACCAGGGCTCGAAACCGCGCGACATCCTCGTCGCGAGCCTCGAGGAATATGAGAAGGCGCGTCAATGAAGAAAGAAGAGGTTTTAAGGTCTATAAGCGAAAAACTGAAGAGCTCGCGAGAGTCGAAGGCCCTTACCATAGACCAGGCGCATATAAAGACGCGCATACATCTGAATGTCCTGAAGGCGCTTGAGGACGGCAGTATAGATGAAGCGATCAGTTTCCCTTATGCAAAGGGATTCCTGAAGAAGTATTCGGATTTTCTGGGCGCTAATACCAGCGAGATCATGGGCGAATATCTGTCCCTTCACAAGGGGTCCCATGCCGCGCCTGTCCCCATACCCAAGGTCATCCCCAAAGAAAAAATAAGGCCCCAGGGGTCCCCGCGCGTTTACAGATATCTTGTTATAGCGACGGCGATTATTATCGTGTTATCATTGGTTTCACACCTGAAACATGGCAGGGCGGGAGGTGCGAAGATAGTCCCAAGCCAAAAGTCCGCGGCAAAGATGACGCCTGCCGCTCAGACAGCCGCGAGGCAAAAGATTAAAAAGGCCGTCAAGATAGAGCCTGTCAGCCCGCAGATCAAAGTCCCCGCCGCGCAGTCCTTCTCGATCCCGAAGGGTGAGCCGATAATCGTAACCCTGAAAGTAAAACGTAAAGTCATGGTGCAGGCGTCAAAAGACGGAAATCTCCTGTTCTGGCAGTCGTTGTGGGATGGGGCCCAGGAGACGGTAAAGGCGAAGGATAAGGTAAATCTCTCCATCGCCAATGTAGAGGCGCTCGAGATCACCGTAAACGGCAAACCCCTGTTCATTCCGCGGAAGGGCGCGATCAAAGATTTAGAGATAACCCGCAGCGGATTTAAAATCAAGTGAAGATCGGTCTGGTGAGCCTGGGCTGCCCCAGGAATCTGGTAGACTCAGAGATTATAGTAGGTTCTTTGAAAAGCCGGGGCCACAGGATAGTCGACATAGAGAAGGCTGACGCGGCCATTGTCAATACCTGTTCTTTTATCGAGAGCGCCAGGGCGGAATCTGTTGACGTCATCCTGCAGGCAGAGCGTCTAAAGGCGGAAGGGAAGGTAAAATTTCTGATAGTGGCGGGCTGTCTGGCGCAGCGGCATTACAGGGATATGACAGGCGAGCTCAAATCGGTGGATGCCTTCGTCGGGACGAGCGATTTTCACAGGATGCCGGAGATAATAGAGTCCTTGAGCCGCCGGGGCAGGACATTTTCAACCGTCTCAAAAAAACTTGAATATCTCGCGGACGAGAAATCGCCGCGCTCCCTTTTAACGCCCAGGCACTACGCCTATCTAAAGATATCCGAAGGGTGTGATAATAGGTGCAGTTACTGCGTCATATCATCCTTGAGGGGCCCTTTCAGGTCCAGGCATATCGAGTCTATCGTAAAAGAGGCAAGGTCGCTGCAGCGGCTGGGCGCGAAAGAACTCAACATTATAGGTCAGGACACCACCATGTATGGCGTGGATATATATGGAAGGCCGCGCCTGGCCGAACTTCTTCGGAAACTCTCCTCATTAAAAAGCGGCAGGCGGTGGACGCGCCTCCTCTATACGCATCCAGCACACTATCAAAACGCGCTCATTGATATAATCGCGGAAGGCGGCAGTATCTGCAAATATCTGGATCTGCCCATCCAGCACGCGAGCGACAGGATGCTAAAGGCGATGAACCGCGGCGTCACCAGGTCCGATATCACGAAGTTGATAGATAGACTGCGGACGAGGATTAAAGACATTGCCATCAGGACATCTATCATTGTAGGTTTTCCAGGCGAGACGGATAGGGATTTTGAAGAGCTTTTGAAATTCTTAAGGGATGTTAAATTTGAACGGCTGGGCGCTTTCATGTATTCCCGAGAAGAAGGGACGAAGGCGTATGGCCTTGGAAATCAGATTGAAGAAAAACTTAAAAAAGAGCGTCTGGATGAGGTGATGAAGCTTCAGCAGGCGATATCCGAGGAGACCAATAAAAGATTTTTAGGCCGCGAGTTGGAGGTCTTAATAGATGAGCCCTCGGAAGAAGAGGCCGGTGTGTTCCTTGGCCGGACGCAATATGACGCGCCTGAAGTAGACGGCATTGTGTATGTGAAGGGCAAGGGCTTAAAGCCGGGCGACTTTAAGCAAGTCAGGATTGTCGACACGCTGGAATATGATTTTGTCGGAGAGCTTGTATGACGCTCGCGAATAAGCTGACGATGTCGAGGATATTCCTCACTTTCGTTTTCATGTTCTTTCTATTTTCGAAAGGCCTTGCCTTCAAGATTCTGGCGCTGGTTGTCTTCGCCCTGGCATCGCTTACAGATCTGTTGGACGGTATTATAGCGAAACGAACGAACACCGTTACGGATTTCGGCAGGCTCATGGATCCGATCGCGGACAAGATCCTGGTCCTGGCGGCCTTTCTGGCCTTTGTGGAGATGAGGCTCATCCCGGCCTGGATGGTGGTTGTGATAGTCTTAAGGGAATTTTTGATTACGGGCTTGAGGATGCTGGCGCTTTCCAAGGGCAGGGTCATACCGGCGAACGAAGGCGGCAAGCACAAGACCGTCTCGCAGTTTGCGGCGATATTTGTTATATTGATATTTCTGGTCGCGCGCGAATTGGGGCAAGGAGGGCTCTGTCCGTGGGGCGCAGGCGCCGAAGGAGCGGGCTCTTTTGCCATGCTGCTCTTCATGTTGATAACCGTTATCCTGACGACTGTAAGCGGGATTTCTTACCTTGCTAAAAACAGGGAGATATATCTGAATGGAAAGAAGAACTAAATTAATCACGAGCATCTTCTATTTAGGCCACTCTCCGCTTGTCCCCGGAACGATAGGTTCGCTCGCGGGGGTTCTCATATATCTGATGGTCCGGGACCATCCGATACTATACGGGTTTTCCATTATATTCATATTCGTGTTGGGGATAGTATTTTCAGCAGAGGCTGAGAAGATATATAAACAGAAAGACGCGCGCGCGATAGTCATAGACGAAGCGTGCGGTATGATGCTCTCCCTGGCATTTCTGCCTTATAAATTGTGGTTGGTCATTTCAGGATTTGTTCTCTTCAGGTTCTTCGATATAATTAAGCCTCCTCCAGCCAGGAGCCTGGAAAAACTTCCCGGCGCCTGGGGCATAATGATGGACGATATCTTAGCCGCCTTATACACGAATCTCATCCTCCAATTCCTCGTTCGTATCCTTCACCTCTTCTAAATGGGGACACCCATTTATTAAGCAGGGTGCCTGCGGCAGGGTGCCTGCGGCAGGGTGCCTGCGGCAGGATGCCTGCCGCATTTTAGGATTTAAAAAAGTTAGTAATCCTGCCTTGACACTTTCCATTTCATATGATATATTCTATGGTTTTTCAATATTAAAATAATTTAATAAAGAATATATTATATGCTAATCGATATAGAGTAAAAACCAAAAAAATCAATAACTCGGGACTATCCGTTTATAAGACGGATAGGGTTGATTATGTTAGGAAATAATAGAAAAGTTAGATTTGTTATAAGGGCGATATCAATAATCCTCATAGCCTCCTTCATCGCCTACGATTTAACCTGGGCATATCCCGACAATCACCTCAGAGCGCCTGCTATAGTCAATCCCATTGATGACGAGGCCCAGGCAATGGGCCGGCTGAAGTTCGTTCTTACATCCGCCGCCATCAGCAGGCATATCAACCTGGCAAATCTTCATGAAAGACTAGAAGTTGGAGATATAGCGGCCAAATTTGACGAAAGACTGTCTTTGAATGATGGCTGGCTGGTCCCATGCAAGGCAAGCGGATCCAGCTACGGTGTCCATATTACAGGAGAAGGCGCCATAAAGGCTGTCTATACTGAAAAGGAGATGGCATCCAAGATACCCATCCAGCTCCGCAAAAGCCCGTTTGCGGCGTCTTATCACGTCGGCTATTCGCCAATCCAAAGCGCGTTTGAGGAATTAGAACCTGTCTTGCCGGACCTCGCGGCATACCCTCTCATACCGGACGGCAGTAATCCCATCACCGATGAATATGCCCGCAAGTTAGGCAGGGCGGTCCCCGCATCAGTTATCGCGCGAAGCTCACCCGCCATATTTCCAGTCAAAGTGATGGAACATGCGGTAAAGGCCCCGAAAACGTTCCTCATGCCGCATCCCTATATGGCGCAGGATCGGCGGATAGCGGAGGCCGCGTTTGGCGGCAGGTTTAACGAAATATGCCGCCGCGCGGCAAGCGGAGATATGCTGCCTGTCCCTGTATCCGAGGAAATGGCCGTTGCGTCCGGTTCAGGCGCATCTACGATAGCCCGCCCCAGGGGAGAAAAAGACAGCCTGACGTGGCTTGTCCCCGAACGTCACCCGACATATACAAGCCGCGTCTCATGGTGGTTTGAGCAGACGATGGCGCTTGGCGCAGGCTATTATGCGATCCATGGCGGGTACGGGGTCATCGCCGCTAGTCTTATCGCAGGCGCGACATTCGCCCTGCCTCATATCTTGCGCGGGTTTACGATAGATAATGAGGGCAGAGATATCTTCTCATGGCAGTTCAGGATACAAAAACACAGGATGCCGCGGACATTCATCAATTACGACATACGCGAGGCGCTCTTGAGCCTTTCCGGCATATCAGTCATAGCGCTCACAATAGGAACTATTCTAACCGGCGCGAGCTTTTATACCTTTGGCATGTGGGATCCATTCACGATAATGGCGTATTCAGGGCTTGCCGCATTCCATTGGACGGTAAATACTGCGTGTCTTGCGGCGATGGGTGTCAGACTGCCGGTAGATGAGAAGATAAAGCCCGATGTGGGGCGGAGAAAGTTCGCAGGGACAGTCGGTTTAGCCTTGCTGGCGATAGCAGGCCTGAAATTCATCCTACATTATCGTAAGAAAGAGGTCCCGACAATCACGATAGATAAAAACGATATAGCCGCTCTTCTAAAAAAGGCAGCAGCAGGGCTTAGGGAAGAGGACGCTGGGAAAGAATACGCGGCGGATGTCGAGGCTATGTTAAATAACTTTGAAGAAGATATTAAGCACTCATGGCCCGTATTTTTGCCTTCTAATGCGGCGGCTTTCTCGGCTATCCAGCCTATTATAAATCAGGAGGCCCATACCATAGAACCGCACCTGCGGATCGATATCAATTTCTTCTATTATCTTCTCATCAGGATTTACGCGTTAGAGAAAGCTGTTCAGGTAAAAAATCACCCTCCGGATAAGAGACAATCGTACGAGGAGGCGCTCAAGCTTTACAAGGCCTTTGTCAGGGCTGTATTAGTCAAAGAGTCAGTCCACTTCAGGCAATGTCAGGACCAGAAATTTTTCGACCGCTGCGTCATAGTCAATAAATTCAGGGATCGTTTCAAATCAATGCGGCAGGCGGCGCTTAAAGACGAGGCGTTCGCCGGAATCGCGCGATCTTACATCGCCGGGTATATACACATTGAAGCGAATGGATTTAAAGCCATGTTCACCTACCTTCAGAGATCCGGTATTGACAGAAATTTGATTCAGAAGATTGGGAAAAATATCGAACCCATATTTCAAGAGCCTGTCAGAAAAGATGACAAGGTTGATGATGTTAAGGCGATGATGGCTCAAATACTCATTTGGGGGATGAATATCTTTAGCGAAGAAGGCGCCATCGACCCCAGGCTTTTAAAACTGTCGATACTTTACGGGTTCTTTGGCAAGACCTCCGCGTCCTGGACAGATGAGGGCCCATATCTTGGCAATAAAGCCCTTACCGTAAAAGAGGCGAGAGAGTCTGCTGCCCTTCTCCAGGCCGCCTGCGGATGGGCGCTTCAGTTTGAGATAGATGAAGGTCGCGCCAAAGAGAACGGCCTGCCGAAGGAGCTCGCGCCCAAAGAGGGCTGCCCCGGTCTCTATCCAAAGGAAGGGTTCCTGAAATTCCTCATGGATCCGAAATATTACGAGCCCGAATTTGAACTTAAGGAAGGAGAAGCTCTGCCGGATCCTAAAAAAGCCGAATCGAACCGCAGTTCTATGAGCGGAAAGACTCCGCTTGTGACCGCGCAGGAGGATTTTAAAAATAAGGTTCTCGCTGAATTAGGTTCGTGCAGGAAAAAAACCCAGGGCGAGACGGCGACTGCTGTAAAGATTAAAGGAATCCTCGGCCAGCTTAAGGGGTCCATCTGGAAAGAAGGTTCGCAGGAGGAGACGCCGGACAAGATGAGGATATATAATGAAACGCTTGATTGGCTGGTGAACGAAATATATTCTCGCATGTCGGAGAACCACCCCGTATTAAGCCGGGCCGCCCTGTTGAAGACGGGAAGTTATGGCCGCGGCCGCGCCGCTTACAGATCGGATGTCGATCTGATGCTTGTGGCGCCGGACAGATTCAAGGCGGAGCCCGGGAAAGAAAACGCCGAGCAGATCGAGATGAACAGGGCCTTAGAGAGTTTTTCAGATTTTGTTAAGGATGCCTTCGCCGCATTTATGCTGATAATGAACCCCAAAATGATTGCAAAACAATTTGAAGACTATTCGGCAGTCGGCAGTTCTGAGACTGAACTGAAGATATTCAAGGAGACGTGCACCAAATATATAAGCGCGAAATTTTTCGCCGGGGACGATAAGTTCTATAACGATACAATAAAGCCGTTAGTCTACGGCAAACTGCGGCAAAAAGCCGATATCATCATAAAGCAGCTCATCCTCGAGCGAAATAACCGGTATATGAGCGATAAATGGCACGAGACTTATAAATTTGGATTGGGAGGCGTGAGGGAGTGGGACATGATTGAGTGGCTGCTTGAGCTAAACGGTTACGCCGGCGGGCGCAGCAGAATCGATCCATCGCGATTAGAGGACGCGCGGGGATCGTACTACAGGCAGGCCTATCTGCGGGATCGAGGCACAGAGCTGGCTAAATTGGGAGAAGCCGAACAGATCCAATACGTCAGAGACGCGATAAGGCTTTTCGACCTTCTGGTGGAGGTGATGCGGCTCCTCTGGCGCGGCGAGCCAAAAGACTTGCCCATCTTTCTTGCAAGCGGAGATTGGAAGACGAAGTTGAGCGATGGCGATATCGCGGAGATGACAGGGGCGTTGACAGCCGCCGAGCAGCCCATTCAGACAAGGATTGTGCCGTATAACGAAGAGATCTCTGAAGTGGTCATAGCGGTTAAAGACGATCGCGTTGGGCTCCTGGCAGGAATGTCAGGCGTTCTGGCAGCCAATAAGGCGAATATCCAGAGCGCCAGGATCCAGTCTCCGCACGGAGGTGTCTTCAACCACTTCTGGGTAAAGGGCCTGCCAAAAGTGAAGGCGGCAGAAGAGCGGTTCCTGCAAGAATTGGATAGAGATCTGAAGGCAGTGTTTCTTCAAGGAAAAACGGTGAAAGAATTGTTCAATGAGAAGGGCATAGAGTATTCCTTTCCGTTTATGGGGCCGCCAGGCGATGTGCCGACGGTCATCTTCATAAAGGACGCGCCGAATGGCCAGGCCCTTACGTTTTTAACCCAGGAGCGCGCCAAGCCCGGCCTGTTCCACCTGATAACCCAATGGCTCGCCGACCAGGAGATAAACATCGTAGAATCAGGCACTATCCGCACAGAGGCGAATGTGATATTCGACAGTCTGGTCATAACCGAAAGAGATGGGAGCAGGCTTTCAGCCAAGCGCTGCCAGGATATAGAAGCAGGGCTTAAGGCGTTTTTGGCGCCACCCAGCCCAACAAGGACAATTGTGATCCACAGGAATGGATCGAGCGGAACGAAGAGGGATTCGATAAACTCGCGCGAATCAACGAACGGAGAAAGCAGGATACCTAAAGATGAGTGGATGTTCGCAGCCGCGAATCTGCGCAGCGCAAACCTTAATATTCGCGAGCAGGTTGTTTCAGATCTTATGCTAAAGTTATTTCCTGTTCAGGTAATGGCCATGCTACCAGAGAAGAAGTATCCGAAATTATGGAATCTGGTGAAGGAGATACAGCGATATGAGAGGCCTTCATTTGATGGACATCCGCGAATCATAACCCGCCAGGCATTGGAGGAGATCGAAGACAGGCAGGCTCCAATCATTGAGCACAGAGAGTTTTTTGACGAGTTGGAGGCTGTGCCTGGGACGATCTCTGAGGCTGAAAAAAAGATATTGATATCGACTTTCGGCCTATTTGGCGCGGAAGAAGCAAACAATGTAGAACTAGGAAGACATTTTCGTTTGAGTCTGGAGAGGATAGAGCAGATTGGAGACAAGGCTGTGCGCAAGTTCCGGCATCCAGTAAGGGCTCGTAGGTTAGAGCCTTTCTTTGGCATGAGGATTAAACCATTAGAACTATTCTCATATACTCTATCTTCGCCGTTTAAACCGGGTGATTGGCACAGACCCCAGGCGAGATTGAGAAAAAAGCCGCTTGGCGAAGAAGAGAAGGAAGAATTGCTTGCATATGTCAGAAGCCTGCCGCCTGAGCAGCAGAAGATATTAGCGGCCGCGCTTCGAGGAAAAGGAGAGCCAGGCGCCTCGAGCGATGACAGAAGAAGGCTGCTCGGGACATTGAGGACAGACTTTACATTTGGCCTATTGGATCGGTTCGGCACCTTCGAAGAGGTGCGGGATAATCTGATATCCCTTGCCTCTGAAAAGGGACGCCGTGTAGGCCGCAGGTCGTCAAGCGGTGGGGAGAGGCCTGAAAATGGCGATGAGTCGGCACAACAGCCATTGGACGGGATAAAGGATGTCAACGATGCAGCGAGGCTCGTACAACAATTGATGGTAATCAAAGATGTCATAGTTAGAAAGGGCGCTGTCACCGATGACGATGTTGACCGTATAAGAGAATTGATTGACAAGTTATCGGCCGCTGCCTTAAATCCAGAGGCATCCAAAGATGATTTCCTGACGGCTGTCGCGCTATATCTGGATATGGTAAAGACTCAAACATTCGCGGGGTTGGGGTTGGGCGAATTATATAAGATTACCAATTCACTAAGGGAATCATCGAAAGATAAGAGGTCTATCCAGAAGATGTCATGGCTCATCCACACCTGCAAGGACGAGATAATAGACCGCCGAATGCACACGGTGCGGCTGGACAGCCATCCCCTTAACGTAAGGAGAGTCATAAATCTTATAGGTTCGTTAGAGACAAGAGGGGCAATGAGGTTTCTTAAGGAGTTGGCGGCATATCTTTTACGCGATTTGACGGCATGGGTCATAATAAATATCGAGCAGATACGCGAGATGGAGGAAGGCGGACCGGGTTCTCTAAAGGCGGAGTTCGATTACCTGACAGAGATCATAGAGGACCTGTTCCTGACCTCTATAAACGCGCTCATCTTCTATGATAAACGCCAGAAGAATCCGGCGACCCTTGAAGACGTCAAGGCAGAATTCGACAGGAGATTCGAAAGGCTGAAAAGTTTATGGACCGACGTCGAGCTGCCTGACTGGATGGCAAAGCGGTTTGAGATGATAAGAAAGAAGGCGATGATTCTAATCTATTCTCATTTTCCCAATGAGGCCATTCCGGTTGAGTTACTCGATGGTATAAAGATACACAGATATCACATCCGCGCCAAAAGATATTCCAACGGTTCAAAGACCGCGCAGGTCTCGCTGGATTCCGGCGGTTCGCACGTTGTGCACTTTAGCCCTCACGAAGAGATAACAGGGGTATCCAGATTCTTAAGCCCCAGATACGGCATGGGGATTGAGATTATAGGCTCGAAGGGCAGTCTGCGCAGGATACTTATAACGGACGGATCATCGCATTGCATCGATGGGATCGCGGTCGGGGATTATTACAGATTGACGGAGCTCGCTCCCGGCAAAGGGGTCTACATCGAATCCGCCTTGGTGAGGGATCAAGCCGGTTTCGCCACTAATTTTGCCGCGCAGGCCAGCCTCAAAAATATAGACTATCTGGAGCTAAAAGGTTCCACATTGGCCGCGACACCAAGCGGTTTGATCATGATAGTTCGGGATTCTGCGCTTAAAAAGGCGAATAGGCTGGTCCTTATCCCAAAGAAGGGAAACTGGATTTCGATTGATATGAGGGATGTGAATGACGCCATGAAGCAATATTTTAACGCAAGGACCATCCTGGAAGAAGAAGCTATGTGGCGGGAGGCGTTCCCATATTTTGTGGATGAGGCTCTGATCAGATTGGCTGCGCTGGAGAAGGCGAAGGCAAAGGCCGGATCGAAAGAACGCGTAGAGGCGCTTGAGTTTACTAATAGCAAGGTCATAAGATATCTCGCGCAGGCGGCTCTGGAGGGCGGTGTCAGAGAACGCGCGTCATTTACAAAAGAGGAGGAAGGACGCCTTGAACACCTATTCTTCATGCTTCAGGAACTGCGCATACCATTTTTTACAAGCCTGCTCCGGTTCTTATTCGACACGGATCTAAACGCGCGCAAGGTTGGGGCCTGGGCGCTCGGTAATCTCTCCGGCTCAAAAGACGCGAATATTCTGAATGCCTTAAGGACATGCCTGAAGTCGGAACAAGACGATACTGTCAGGCCTTTCATCGAAAGGGCCGTCGCGAGGATTGGAGATAGAAGACTATCGCGCCATGAGGGCGAGCGCGACTCGACCCCTCATGCCAAAACTCCACCGGCAGAGTTTCGTCCCAACAGGGATTCAACGAACGGGGAGACGCAATATAAAGTTGAACCAGGTTCTGGATGGGAAAGATTGGCCTTGGAAATATTTAAAGCGGACAATAGGCGAGGGCCTAAAAATCGCAAGGCATGGAAGGTATATCTCGAAGGTTTAAACGCGTTGGAAGTGATGGCGGCCTTACTTGACTCCGCGCCCGAGTGGATAAGACCAGCGCTGCGCAAAGAAGATAATATGCTGATATTCTCGAAGGATAATATAAGCGCGATATTAAAAAGACACATTACAATTTCCGAGCAGACGCGGATGAACAAAGGATTTGACGTTACATTCAGCTGGGTAAAAGAAGTAGAGGATGGCCTGGACGATCAACCGGACCCAAATATATGGCCGAGGGAGGCTATCGGGAGGTTTAACGCGGCAAAGAGACTTTGGGATAAAGGCGCAAGAGGCATCCAGATAGGCGACAAGCCGGCATCATACAATTATGAGAAACTGGCCAGACTCATTATCGAAAGCATCGCTGAAGGCGGTGATGACAGCGGTATCGTAAAGGCTATCAACCCGGCCGGAACACTGATTCTCTTCCCGGCTAATGCAAAAGGCCTTCTTGAGCGGCTTGCGCCCGGCGAAGTCCCGGATTTGATAAGGATCAACGTGCATACCCGTCTGCTAAATACGGCTTTCAGGACCGGATTCAGGCTAAGGTGGCAGGCGATCGGGAAATTGAAAAATAGATTCCCGCGCGTCAAGCGGGTGATGATTGACATAAGGGACCACGCGGATAGCGCGGGAGGCAAGGACGAAGCTGGAGCTGCAGGTCCATCCAGAACACGCAGAAGAAGGAGTAAATACCCGGGCGACGCGGAGTTCGAATCCCTTCTGCAAAAATATGACGGCGATGCAGAGGTTATTGCCAAAACGTTAGGCGTCACTCGATACGCAGCCGATAAATGGAAAAAAGCGCGTAAAGTTTCAAAGTTCGTAAGAGAACCGGATACCGCTCAAAAAGCAGCGGCGCAGGCCGCTGATGCAAGAGAATCGTCTGCTGGCGGATCTGCCATAATTGATTATAGAGGCCTTGAGGAACGCATGAAGGCGCTCGGCGCTTTCACCCAGGAGCAGTTTATGGCTACCTCCGCAGCATTGCCTATAAGCCTAATACAACCAGAGGCATTGGCCCTCTTGGCGAAATGGGTTTCATCAGGCGTAATTATAAAAATCGATGATAATTCCTATTCCTTCGTAGATATCTACCTCAAAGATAAAGATGGACGTTATGATGAGGCAAGGATAGATAAAGCGTTTCAATCCCTGCTCTATCTGCCTCATATTGGGCTATCGCGCGGCCTTCTGGATACTTTAACCGGCATCCTGAATCATACCCTCTCCCCCTTCGGGGGAGAGGGAAAAGTGGCAATCCCATTGGAAGGCGGCCACATAAATGGGTTTATCGCGAACCATCCCAACTACCAGGAACTGCTCTCGCAGGCCATTCAGACAGCCGTGCCAAGCCAAAAGGAACGGCTGTTTTGGTTATTCTGGCTTCTGGCTAGGGTATACGAGGCCTACGCCCATCGAGAATCCGGCGCCCTGCGGCAGGATGGATACCAAAAGGCCGCTGCCTTTCTTGAACTCGCCATTTTGATCAAGCCTGATTATCTGCAGGTAAAAAGCGACTATGGACTCATCCTCTCACGCCTGAAGCGCTTCCAGGAGGCAGAAAAGGTCTTCGGCGAGATTATGAATCAGGGAGAAGTCAGGACTTCCAGTCTCGTTGACCATGCCCAGTTGAAACTTAACCAAGCCACTCAGATTCAGGAGGACTTGGCTGTGGATTTGAAGAAGGACCAGGTAAACGCAGGCCAGGCCCTAGAGCGATTAAAGGGGGCGGAGACCCTGATCGGCCAGGCAAGATGTATTCTGAACAATGTAATCAAGTCCGCCCGGCGTGAAAGTAGGACTGCTCAAGTTCCCAGGGCATACTCCTACCTTACCTGGTCAGCTGTCGTTCTATCGAACCTCTACAACGCCCTCGCGTTTAGAAAAGACATTGAAGAGATAAAACCATTCGGCCCCCTCGCCTTTCACGAGGCTGTGAAGGCCCTGGAATCAGCCGCGAGCGGCTTGGGCCGAATAGGTTATCTTAAAGGCAAAGAGGCCCAGGTTACGGCGGTTGTCAGGCACAACCTAAAGGCATATCGCGGCGCGGTCTCAGCCGTACGGAGGGCATCTAAAAAACTTTATGAGAATCTAAAGCCCATCGCGATCAGTCCAAGGGCAGAGGCCTTTCTTGAAGATAGCGCGCGCAGCTACCTTGAGCTGGCGCATAGTCTATCGCAGACAGAAACTGATCCTAAAATAATTTCGGATATGGCAGCCGTTGAAAAAAACTTGAATCCACTTATCCGCTGCTTCCAGATACGCGAAATGGTGGAAAATACATTAGCCCCAGCTATGCGTAAAGCAGTTCTTAGCGGCTGCGACACTAAAGAGGCGTTCATTGGGTGCCTCAAGGATAATCTGAAGGCCGCGGCCAGGGCCCAGACGCCTGATGAAGAGGCGCTCTTAGATAAATTTTTCGAAGACGCGATAAGGCCTTTAAAATTCGATATGCTGGATATTCTGGCATTGAAGGCCTATATGCTGAATAAGGATAGCATCACCAATGGGATGGAGATTAACGAATTCATCGAAATAGTCCAAGGTGAAGCGCTGGGCGTGATAAAAGACGAGCAAGACGAGCTTTGGAAGATGGTGAATGACGAAGGCCTAACGGAGACGATAACGCTTAAGTTTAAATCGCAAGCTTCGCTTTTGGCGTTCCTTGGCATTCCTTGGCCTTGGGAGCCGCCGGAGGAGGTGCAGGCGCAAAAAACCGAAGAGGAGGAAACACAAGTTTACACCTCCTTTGAGGACGGTCTGACAAACGTGCAGATGGAGGCGCTCAAGGCCCACGATGCCAAGGAATATAGCGAGGCCGCGAAACGTTTAGCCCAGATGCGAAGCAGGCTTGCCGCGCTTTCACCCTGGTTCACAACACAGGATCAACAGGCCGTGATCGCGCGGCACAACAGGGATGTTCAATACTATGAAAGCGTCCTCGAAACCATTAAAGAAGAGATGAACAAGGTCGCCGGGATACTCGACCAATTCCTGAATAAAGAGAAGAGGAGAGGACTCCAGAAGGCCAAAGGCCATGAGATGCAGCGATACTGGCGCGATGAGACGAAACGCAGCCTTGAGCTATGCGGTGAATGTAGAGAAGAGTTGAGGCGCTTTAAGAATAATGTCGGGCATGAGGCCGGGGATATATCGAGAGAGACTGACGAAAAGATATCTGATGTGAGGCGCGCATTAGATGAGACGAAACAGCTGGGCATGGGGTTCCCTAAGATTCAAGTTTTAGAGGAGTATATCGAAGGACTGGCAGAGATCGAAGAGACATTAAAGACGATCGCAGGCTATCAAAACAACAGGGCCGTCTCTCTCGATGAATCTAAAGAAAAAAGAAAGGCCTTCGAGTCCATTCAAGCCGGGGTCGAAGGCATTGCAGGCGTTTTGGAAGTGCTGAAGCCCTTGAGCCGGGATATAGAAAAAACTAGAAGAGATATCGAAGATATAGATCAATTGCTAATCCACTCCAAGACGGAACTATCCTCCAGGCTCGATCGAGTTGAAGAATACCTCACCCTGGCTGTTTCAGACCCGCTCAACAGGAAATTGCTGGAAGCCAAGATCCTGTCAGAGCTCGTTGATATTACGAACGCCCTGACGATCTTATTGGGTGAGACCTATATCATCGCGGAGTGCTCTAAGGAGATGGAAAGGGCCGCTCATCTGGTGGAGGAGATAGCTGCGGCGGTAAGGTTCCAGGACGAGGAGTATATAATGCAGGATGGCCGGACGCTATATTCTTCCGCCGCGTCGGCTAAAGATCTTATTAGTGATGTCGACGCCGCAAAAAATGGCATTAGCCCTCTATTGGATGAACCTATCAGCGAGAAGATAAAGGCCAAGTTAGAAGAGATATTGGCCAGGTTGAAGACAGCCAACGAAAAGTTATTCTACGAAACCTCTGTTGTAATGGCCGAGCGGAAATTGTTTATTCGCAGCCAATTGAAGAAGGTGCATGGGCCGTTTGGGTATATGCTGGATCAGCTGCATCAAAAGGCGCATAAAGGGTTTCCTCGCGCCGAATCCCGGGCCGAGGCCTTGCGGCATTTGATCGGGAATTTGAAGCGTCTATACCTTGGTTGCGTCTACAAGGTGGAGCATCCAGGCGATATGCCTCTTACGGAAGCGGATGCTGAAAAATTTCAAGCGCTCTCGGATAAAGTCGCTGAGGCATTGAGATGGGCAGTTCGAGATGAAAGAAATCAAATAGAGAAGCCGATCCTGGAAAAACTTGTTCCGCTTCTTAGCACGGGTTTTATTGAGAATAGGCTTATTCTCGCGCACGATGAGTTTGGGCTTCTCTACGACTGCTGTAATCTCCGGATTCCAAAGTGTATTGAGGGAGGCAGCGACGTAAGTAAAAATATGAGAAGATTCACCAGCTTCTGGAATGAGCTTAAATTTCCAGAAGGGGCGATCTGCGGGCCGATTGCCTTAGAGGCATTTGCCGTTATCAGCTCCGCCATAAAGTACTATATGAGGCTGTATGCGGCAGCCAAAAAAGAACGGGTTGCATCCGCTCCGTTGATAGTAATTACTATATTGGAAAATACTTACAAAAGAGTAATAAAATACGTAAGAAAAAAATTTGCTGAAAAAAATGACAGCCTAAAATCAGATGGAGCAATTACGGGGATAACCGTCGAGTATAGCGTGAAAGAAATACAGGTGGAGGACGCCGTAAAAAGGGATTGGCAGGCCATGCAGAGATTATTAGACTCACCCTATATCCAGAGCTATCAATTCAAAGACGACCCAACCCGCGACTCTACAAGCGGCCAATCCAGAGACGCTTTCCAATTGCATCGGGACAGTGTCTCCGCCCCCGCTTGGACAGTGTCTCCCTCCACAGACAGTAGGGTGTACCAAAGCAGGACAGCTACTTTACAGCTGCCGGAGGATGCTATGGGCGTGTTCAAATCAGATGATGGCAGAAGTTTCTATCTGGTGTGGGAAGCGATGGGGGAGAAAGACGGAAGATTCGCGCTGAAAGAGGCGCGGGGCCCGCCTGTGGATTTCGATGACATTAATGAGAATGAGGTCGTAACCAGGGCAATGACCCTGCCGGTCTATAAGACCGAAGAAGAGATAGCAGGCACTCTGTATTTTGTAAGATTTGTCCGTCCAGGACAAGACGTTAAAATAGTTGATGATGAGAAGAAGGCAAGATCCCTCCAGGAAGTAGAATTCAACACCCTCCACTCACTCTCCCTGGCAAATGATATATACAGGAAGGTCGATAGATACGACGTTGCCCTAAAACCAGTCGCAATCCCTGTCAATATAGACATATTCCCCTCAATAGTTCCCGGGAGGAATGAACCTGTGATCAGGCTGTTCCTTGAGATAATGGCACGCTATCAGGCGAAGCTCAACGCCAAGTTCAGAGGCAATGTCAGATTGAGCCTAATCACAATAAACGGACAAGACGGCAAGCTGAAGACTTTACAGGGTATGTATGAAGAGGCGCTTCGCGGTCTGGGGATAGATCTAAAATGCGCCCCACCTGAAAATTCAAAGCAGGGATTCTTGGTGACTAATATAGATGAAAAAATAAACTACTCCGGCTACCATGTCCTCCCATTGGAGACGGCCCTAAGAGATGAAGGCAGCGCATACGCGTTGTCTGGCATATTAGACCTCGCTGTAAGTTTGAGTTTAATGTTAAACAATAATGATAAGAGGGAATCCTATGCCAAGATACGAGAGGTATACTCTAACTTGGCTCAACAAGAGATAACCGATGAAATTTTGGATGTGATATTAGGACCCGATCAGGCTGATTCCAGGATCCTATCGATGAAGCTCAAGATAAGACCTATGGCCCAATATAACTTGAATGACTTAAAAGACGTGTACGAGAGGATGAGAGATGTTCTCAAAGCCGCGTAACATTATTATAAAGGCTATAGCCATAGCGTTGATCGCATCCTTTATCACATATGATATCGCATGGGCGTATCCGGATTACGGCAGGAACCTCGCTGTGCCGGGCCTGCAGAATAAGGATACTGTAGCCAGGATAGACGCGGGCCTTGTATGCCTGGAGATTGAAAAAAGAGGCATAAAAGACTTACGCGGCATAGTCAATTGGTATCTCGATCAACATGGAAGCGACAAATTAGACGGCATAAAGCTTAAATTGGGTAAAGACGAACTCCTCCTCGTCTTCGCCGGTAGCAAAGAAGGCCTCGCGATAAGGTATTCCCAAGCCCCTGATGGCACGCTGTCCAGAGAGATCCTGAAAGGCAGCCGGGTGACGGCGCTGCTGGAGACGTTCCCCAAGGTACCACCCTTTGAAAGAACTGGGGACAGGTCTGGGATTATAGCAGGGACAGGTCTAAGATTGCAGCCAGAACCGTCCCTAAGGATGGCGGCGGGCGGCAGGGCGTCACAGAATAAAATACCTAATGGTGTATCTACCGCTGCCAAGCTGATTAAAAAGGTCTATGCCGGAGTTCCTGATAATAAGCTTCCCAGAAGATGGATCTGCGCGCTTATTGCGATAAAAGGCGGTTTAATTGAATTTGATGTCTCTTCTCTTCATGCGTTATTACTAAAGGCAGGTTTTGATTTTGGTTGGAAGAAGCTGCAGGGCTTTGCGTATGATTCAGGGATGAGGGTAGAGCGCGTTGGGCCGGGAAGATTCCACTTTACAGGTATAGCTATTAAAAAGGCAAAAGAATTTATGCAGACACTTGTCAAGGGCAAGCAGGTATTAGGCAGGGGCGCTGCCAGCGCCAGGGCGCGGCAGGTGAATAGAAGATCCCAAATCGCCGAACCTAAAGATAGGCATGAGTTAATTGCCTTAGAGGATATCTTGCTTGGTGAAGCTACAGAAGACGCAAGGGTTAAAACTGGGAAAACGGCCGTAACTATTATCGGGCATCTTTTGGATAGATTGGACCTCGCGGGTTCCGATGCGGCGAAGATAGGGCTCCTTTTGAGAATAGCCGAGACTTATGGGATCTATTCTGTAGAGGAGTTCGAACGTTATTCGCTGAAGAAAAAGGGTGTTGACCTCTCAAGGTATTACCGGGAAAATGGATTTAGCGGCAACGCGATTATAGGAGACCTTGTCAGCCGAATTAAAAAATTTCTGCCGGTATATGAAGGACTTTGCCAGACAGAGCCTGAAGTTTTGAGTTTAATTCTCAATATTTTAGTAGATTCAGTAAGCGGAGAACTCACCCGCCGCGCGAAGAAAAAGTTGGGCAATATCCTTGGAATCAACAAGACCGATACCAATCCTGCCTCAGTCAAACGCGCAATAGACGGTTCTTATACGCGGTTTAGCGTTCTCAAACTGCTAAAAGATTCCAATTTCAAGAAGAGGCTCTCAGAACTTTCAGAATCCCTGAAAGGAAAAGACAGCAGGACGCGGCTTGAGGCATTGAAGGAAGTTGAGGGGATGGCCGCTGAGGCCGCGCCATTAATGCCGGTTTTAGCGGGAATATTTTCGGATGAGAAAGACCCTGTTATCCGACTCAATATCTTGAAAACCATGACAGCCCTTGACCGCATCGGCAGACAGACCAGACCGATTTTAAAAGCCATTTTGACGAACCAAAAAGAGACGCGCGGGATAAGATTGCTCGCTATCCAGGCCGCCGGTAAAATAGCCGCGGTCGGCGGCGTTGTGCGCGGCTTAGGAAATCCTATTGGAAATATGATATTGAATGAATCTGATAATGAACTCCGTATTCAGGCAGTAAGATTTTTAAGGAGCTCCGGCATAATGCCGCCAGGGGCTTTAAAGCAATGGCGGGCAATTGCCGATAATGTAGATGAGCCGGAAGAGATTTGTATTTTCGCGTACAATATCGTTGCCAGTAAAAAGGACAGAAAAATAAAAAGTCCTATTTCTAACGTTTCTAAAAGCTCCGCCCCGCAAGCTGGCAGGGATTCAAGCAGTGGGGGGTACCCGAATAGGACGCCTGCTATCAAGGACGCGGATGAGTTGTCAGGGTATATCGATAAGATGAAGGAGTCGAAGGAGCTCAGGCCTTTATTTGAGCTGCTCTTTCAGAGGATTACAGAGGACTTCGACGGCAGTGAAGAGTTTATCGATTACTGCAAAGGTATGCTATATCAAGAAGGGATATTTGTATTGACTCATGCGTTAAATAAGGCGGATGAGCCGCTAAGATTATTCAGAAAGATACGCAGAAAGATCGGCTCAGAAAGCGCGTCGATCGCGTTCTACGGGATATTGCTGTTTAATCTCACAGAGAACGCAACGCCATATCTCGACCATATTTATAAGAATGTCATAAAGGTGCGCCACCCTGCCGATATATCTCTTGCTCGAAAAGGCGTCTCATATCTGTCAAGGGGAGACAGCGTAGTAAGGCTGCGCATACGAAACGCGCTCATCGGGCCGAGTGAACCTTACCGCAGGATGCTCGCCGCCCGACCATGGATGAAACCTCCGATAGACCAAACAGGCTCAGACAATTCCGGCAAGGTTCGCCGGGCGATGGAGTTATGGAGCAAATGGGCGCCGTCTCGATTCGAAAATTTCCAAAAGAAGGGCACAGTCATAGAATTGTCCCTGCCGACCTACACCATATTCTCTGATCCGGACCATAACGTGGCGCGCCCCATACACATCGGAATGGGCGGAGAGGTCTTGTATTTTTCTAAAAAATATCTCGATGAACTGACTCTTGAAAACAATGACGATATGCTGGAACTTGTCTTTTGGCTGGATTTTGGGCAGCAGCTTTTAGAGCTGCACGAAGAACTGGTCATGGCCGAAAGCGAGAAGAAGGACGCCGCTCGCATACAGCACAGGATCGTCGACTTCAACAACCATTTTCACAAACGGATAGCGGAATGCGTTTTTCTCAAGCACGCCAGGTTCAGAGCCAGATTGGCGGACTTTATGCGGCAGGACACGCTTACCACCTATGCTGATATCCTTCCTGCGGCCATACAGGAAGAGGCCCTTATCAGGAGGGCTGTCCAACAGCGCAAAGATATAGGAGGGAGCATACCCCTTGAGGAGCTAAACCAGCATCGGGATACGCTCATCCTGCTATTTTCATGCTACATTGGGCTGGGTCTGCGCTCAAAGGCTGATGGTATTTTCGCGATGATAAAGGAAACGGTCAGGGAGCTCCAGAGGCAGGATCCGGAAGGGCTGCTGCCGATAGACTCCCAGCGCAGGCTCATGATGATGGCCCTGCGCTTCGGATACTGGGACGACTTCATCAAGGAATTGCGCGTCTTCTTAAGCGGAGAGGGATTTGGCCGGAGACTTTTGGACGGCGAACGCGATATATTACGAACCGTCGTTGAAACCAACGCGTCTGAATTGAGGCGGACATTGGCGCGGCAGGCCCACGCGGCGATGCCCGAGATGGCAGACTATGTCAGGAAGATCGCGGAGGAGGCAGAGGAACTGCTGACGGAATATCTTCAAACAGGGACTATCGCCAAGCCTGGCGCGGAGAGGAAGTCATTGAGCGGCGGGACAAAAAGGGACGAGTTGGCGGGCCTGATCGCGCCTGTTATTGGGGAGCAAGTTGAGAACATAAAGGAACCCCTGCAGTCTTTGGATGACGCGGTTCTAGAGCATGCTGTCCTGAAGCGGTTCAATCTGGAATCGCCCAAGTATCAGATCATATTTAAGGAGGCGTGGCTGAAGGGACCGGCGGATGCGGTTAGAAACTTGGCCAAGGGATATGTCACAAGACACATACTTGATGAACATGGCCAGCTCTATCTGAACAGCCTCCCCGGCGATATAGAGGCGGCGCAGTGGTCTATCAATTTAAGCAAAGCCCCGATCTACCACAGCAGCCGCAATCCAGGAGAGACTGTGCAGTTAGAGTGGGCATATTATCCGCAGATCGGCTTCTGGCTGCCTGTTTTGGCATCCATGTCGCGCCAGAATCGAAGGCAGGTCTATTTGAAGGCTGTCCTTGATGAGGACCGCCATGTTAGGGCGATTGATAGCAGAGTAAGCAGGGTAGATCTGCGCGGCTGGTATGGGAGATTCGGGCCTTGTCTTATCGCGTCGCGCATTCCGCCCAGCGGCCACCTGCAATTGGGCTCGGAGAATACCAAGAGCGGAAGGAGTAGAGGCGTTTACAGTTTCAGAGAAGAGTTGGCCGGCAGGCCATTCCTGGCCCGCATAGGTCAGGACGGAGTCGCGACAGGATTCCATTTTGCGGGTGAGAATGAACCTCTTGGCCTGCGAATAATCGTCAGGAAAGACTCTCACGGCAATCTTATTGAGGCTGTTGAATCTCATATATTGCTCATAGACTACGATCTGCACGAACTTATTAAAGAGTTGGGGTCTTTCTGGATCCAGGGCGATGGGCTTCGTGTTGAAAAGGCGCGCTCGGAGGAAGGCAGAGGAGATGTTGGCGCGTCCCTGTCAGTAGGCGCTAAAAATATTCCGGCTACAGGCGAAGTTATATACTTCAACTATGACCTGCCGCCGCAGTATGCCAAGAAGAAAGTGGAAGTTCTGATCGGTGAAGGTGGTGTTCCCGCGTTTATACGGGTGGAAGGCGGCAGTAACATTTCAGCGCTAAACAGATTCTTGATACGGCTTGAGATACGAAATGAAGCGGGACATAAATTAGAAGAGGTAATAGAGTCTTGTTATGGCAATGCGACGAAGCGGGGCATATCGCGCGCGTTGTCGATTGCCGCCAAGACAGGGTCGCTAATGGCAGTTACAAGGCTGCCTGTCCTGCGATCACGCGAGGGAAATTCGTGCCGGGTCCATGTCGCAGGCCAGGCGATCGGCATCCCAGCCTCATTAGCCAAGACCCTCCCGCAAGATCCACAAGATCTGTATGCGGAGGTAATCTATATCCCCTCACCTTCAACCTCCCGCCGCATCCCTCCTCCGGCATTCGTCAGGGTAGGCGTCTACGATTCGCAAGATCCGTTTAATGAGGCCGCGTGGAAATTTCGCGTCCTCGACGAGTATAGCTTGAGGCCGTCTAAGAAGAACCAGAACGTGTATATCGCTGTCAAGCCAAACCAGCCCCGAGAGTTATCAGGAACTGGGGACGGTTCTCGGTCTGAACTGGGGACGGTTCCGCCGGCAATCCCAGACCTGTCCCCGAAGGGAGGCAAGGCGCCGCGGGAAAGAGCAAGCACAAGCGGCGCGGAGGCTGTCTCTGAAGGTGCGGGATTGATAATTTCTACACGAGGGCAGATAGACGCTGAGGAGTTGAGGATAGCCGAAGAGATAGTCAAACACTTTACTCCGACACAATATGAAAAGATAGCCGTCTATTTCGCGCCCTTCCTGAAATATAGGGCCAGGGTCACGGGCCGCAAGAGCCTGGCGGATTACTCAAGCGCCTTATTAAGCCAAGAAGACTCCAGGATAGGCGGATTTTCTGAAGAACGGAGATACATAAGGAAGTCTATTCAAGATAGCCTATGGAGCCTGGAAGGGAACTCGCTGACCACGCCTATAAGCGCTCGCGCAAAAACCACTTTGCCATTCTATATTCAACCGCTTGTTGAAAAAAGGCAAAAAGATAATGACAAGACTCTTATCATTAAGGTCTTCGGATGCGGCCGGGAATTTCCGCATGAGATAAAAGAGGTGTTGGATGCCATAGCTAAAACTCGCTTGCACGATCGCGAGGATTGGGCCATCGATATTTACGTCTATGATGTAAAGCCAGGAAATTTATCATCAGTAGAAGAAACACTGCTAAGGATCATGACGCCTTTTAGGAGGCTATCGCTAAATTTCAGGTACTGCGATCTCAAGGATGGAAGCCAGTATGATTATATATTCGATGAGCCGTGTGATATCGCGGTCTATAGGCATGTATGGGACGTCTCAGATCTTCCGCGAAGCGATCCGAATTTCCGCAGCCGCCTATTCGCTAACATTTCAAATAACGGCTTCCTGATCTATCGCGCTTACGGAGGGAGGGACGAGATATTTACTCACAAAGGGCATGTTTCGGCCCCTATCTCCAATCCTTTTCCGAATCTAAAGAGCGATTCCGGCCTGACGTTAGCTGACCTATTTTGGGATGGGTTTAAAGGGAAGGCGGAGATGTCTACCCTGGCAAATGGAGGGCCGATATGGGTGCCGCCATTCGTCATATTTAAACGTGAAGACAAGACACGCAGAAAAGGCGATATTGATAGTCTGATGGGCCGGGATCAAGGACACTACCCTTATCTCATCGATGAGAGCCGCCTTGTGAAGTTTGAGGAGTTCGTCAGAGATAGAGTGTTATCCGCTCGAGGCCCACTCGGATATGTCTACAAGCCGAATTCGGGCAATGTAGGTTATAATATATTCTTCCTCGAGAAGGATACAGACGGTCGCGTCACGCTCACAATGGCATGGAACGGCGGCAGGACAATAGAAAAGGTCTATCCCAGGATGAGGACCATGCTCGGAGATGAAAATGCGCGCGTCTATGAGGACCAGGATATCGCGCAGTTTACTTTATCCGGCGATATGGGTAAAGAAGAGATGCTCAAGGCAATATCCTCTTTATGGGGTATGATCGCAAAAGGCGGCGATCTCTATGACCCCGGCATGATGCAGGAGATGGTCCCGACGATTAAATATAGGCAAGACAAACGAGAATTCGCGTATGAGACGAGACATTTTGTCAGGGGAGCAATCCGCAGAATAGCGCCATTTATTACGATTCTGGAAGATCGCGACGAGCCAATCACAAGCGCCGGCGATAAGGGCCCATTCGCGAAGATTGGCAGCTCAAGATACTTCGCCAATCAATCAGGGAGGAATCGCTACTACGCCCATGAGCTGAAAGGAGA
>JAHFGN010000075.1 GCA_023247415.1 Candidatus Omnitrophota bacterium | reverse complement strand
CCTCTCTAATAAAGGAGGCGATCCTGCCTATCGATTCCGCGCTGCCAAGATCCTCCAGCGTCGAGTTGGAGACACGAACCAATTCGGCCTTCGCCTTCTGCTCTGGGGTTAGCCTGTCTAAGAATAGCTCCAGAATCTCTCTCGCGCTTTTTATATCTTTTTTATCCAGCGATTCTTTGAACGCGGCAAGCGCCGTATCGCTGAATTTTTTGAATTGCGCCGGTTCCTCCTCGAACCACAGGATATTCAATAACAGCCTGGTCCGCTCTCTTGTTATATTTGCCTCCTGTAAAAATTCATTGTATTCGCGTAAAAGACCGGTAAATTTATCGGATTTCTCCTGGGGAGGCGAACAGGAGCCGATGAATGTCTTGAGTGTAGTCTTGTATATCTGAGATATGAATTCGCTCTCGGGATGCGCTGCGCGCTCCTCCTCGATAGAGGAACGCAGTTTCAAAAGCGACTCCTCATCATGTCCGACTCCCCCTGACAGGCTGTTGACGACTATTGAGGTTATCCTCACCAGCGAGTCTTTCGAGGTCAGCCTATCGAACAGTTTTATCAGATTCTCATTGATCCTTCCTTCCGCGGTTATAAGAGAAGCTATGAAATCCGCAATTATATCGTCGGATAAGCCGCCAAACAACTCCTTCGCCAGATCGAGTCCGGAGCCGGAGACGTCCGGTTCTTCAAAGAGGCGTCTGGTCAGGTCCGGGTCCAGGTTTGATACGATATGCGTCAGATCTTTTTTAATATCGGCTGCATCACAGCTGGCAGAGTGCCCTTCGCAATATTTTATTATTGCCGAGAGCATCTTTCGTATCTTGTCGACCGTCTGAGCGTCTTGGGCCTTAAGCTTCGATTCGTCGTACATCTTATTCAGGACAGAGGCTGTTCTTTTGGAATCTTTTAACAATTTAATCAAAGCCTTAAGCTCTGCTTCGGAGAGCATATCGCCTTCGCAGGCAGCCCCGATTCTGGAGAGTGTCTGCCATATGTCCTTCTCCTCAAGCGTAACGATGCCCCTTTGCGTCTTTGTAAGGATAGAGCTGTAGTCTATATTCTTTATGAATATATGCGGCATAGACGAAGGCGTCTTTTCGCCGCTTTTTAAGAACTCGAAGAACTCGTCTATCTCGTTAGGGCTTGCGCCTTTTTTGATTGAGACTGCCACGATCCCTTTTTGATGCAGATCGGCGGCCACCTCGCGATAGAGGTCGCTCGCCTCTTCCCGGACGAATTTTCCGTTTAATAGAAGGTTATTGTGGGATATGCCTATATCCATTTTCTCGTCTTCGGCAAGCGCCTTCTCGAGGCTTGTCTTGAAGTTCGCTATAGAGGATTTTAGGACAGGGTGGTCAGGCGCGTATAACGCGCTGTTTTTAATAGCAGCGCTCAACGTCCTTACAATAGTATCAAATGCGGAATAATCCATATCTGGCCACTGGTTACTGGTTACTGATGCTATTACAAGTCATAAAATATCTCTCGTTGTTATTAAATTGACTCCTAATCCCAAAAAATTTCGCGCGATTATATCTCCCGCGCGAAGCCTTTTAGTTACCCTGATCTTCTTGATCTCGCCCATCGCCTCCAAAAGCCTCGGCTTTGGTATGGGCCTGTCTGTCCGCACAGGGACCATCCTCACCGAAAGGCCTTCCGCCAAAACCGCTGATGTAAGCACCCGAGTCGGGTTCTCAACTTCAATTATAGCATACTCTTTGCCCTTAGGGCATTTCTCACCGCTCACCCTCACCACGCGGCAGTTCTCTATATCCACCGAGAGCGCGCAACTTTTAGGGCATTCGATGCAAACGAGTTTTTTTGGGACATTCTCCAAGATGCCGCCCTTTCTTATTATAACTTATTTTCCTACAATGAGTTATGTTCCTATTTAAATTATATTCCCGCTTAGAGACGCTTTCCAATCCAATCTGGAAACTGTCTTACCCCTCACTTGGAAAGTGTCTTTTGAGGTACATTAAGACACTTTCCAGCACAAGCCTAAGACACTTTCCCGATTGGATTGGAAAGCGTCTCTAAATATGCGGCGGCGGCTTTGCCAGCGGCCTCGCTGTCCTTTGTGACGGAATCGACGATGTCGTATATCCGGCTCGCGTTGCCGCAGGTGAATATACCCGGGATAGATTCACCTGCCATCTCTATGATCTCCCTCTCCGGGATCAGCCCGACCGATATTAAGACCGTATCGCATTCTATCTCAAACCTCGAATCATTCACCTCATTTAAATCTTCATCGACTCTTATCACGCTTACTTTCTCAACCCTGTCTTGGCCGTGAATCTTCGCTATCTTGTGCCTGAAATAGAGGGGGATGTCAAAATCCTCGACGCACTGGACCACGTTGCGCATAAGGCCGCGGCTTGTCTTCTCTACCTCGATGATTGCCTTGACCTTCGCGCCCTCCAGGGCGAAGCGTCTGGCCATGATCAGGCCTATGTCGCCGGAACCTGCAATCACAACCTCCTTACCCGGCAGGAGACCTTCGACATTTATGAGTTTTTGGGCAAGCCCGGCGGAGAATACCCCTGCCGGCCTCGTCCCCGGGATGTGGATCATCTCGCGCGTCCTCTCCCTTGCGCCTGTCGCCATGATAATTGAGCGCGCCTTCACAGTCTCCATCATCCCTGGTTTTATAAAGGTGAGCGCCTTCTCTTTTGTCAGGTTTATCACAAACGACTTCAAACTGATCTCTATGCCGCTGACACCTCTTATCTTTTTAATGAATCTGTCGGCATATTCAGGACCTGTCAGAACTTCTTTAAAATACGTTATGCCAAATCCTGTATGAATGCATTGATTTAATATGCCTCCGAGAAACTGGTCCCTCTCTAACAAAAGGATATCCTTTACGCCATTTTCATGCGCGGATATGGCAGCAGCCATCCCGGCTGGCCCGCCGCCGACTACGACCAAATCTCTCTCAACCATTTGCCCTGTCACCCTTTATCACCTCTGAGCCTCGCCCTCTTTTCGTCACCAAGACGCGCGGCATCTTCCCCTCTTCCGCGAGTATCTTCATAATCCTTGTAGTGCAGAAGGTTCCATGACATCGCCCGGCCTGCGCGCGGGTCCTGAACTTTATGCCATCGAGCGTCCTGGCGCCCCGGCCTATCGCCTCTTTGACCTCTCCAGCCGAGACGAGCTCGCATCTGCATATGATATCCCCGAAACTCTGGTCCTTTTTAATGAGCCTCTTTGCCTTCGACAAAGGCATAGCAAAGAGGTGGATTGTCTTTTTGCGGCGGCGGTGGAAGATGAGCTTCTTTTTTAATATCAGCCCTCTCGCCTTTAAGATATCGCGCACGAGGATTGCCGCGGCCGGCGCTGCTGTCAGGCCTGGCGACTGCATTCCGGCGACATTGATAAAACCAGGCGCCCTATCTTCATGGCGGATTATAAAGTCATCGCCTGCGACAGGCCTTAAGCCGGCGAAATAGGCGATTATGTCTTGTTCATCTATTGAGGGGATCAATCTCTTTGCCGAGGAGAACACCTTTTTAAGCCCTTCATCGCTTGTGGACAGGTCTTCTTTGTCGAAACAATCATCCGCTGTCGGTCCTATCATCGGATTTCCGTCCGCGGTCTTTATTATCAGGATCCCTTTGGATGTCTTTGACGGGAGAGGAAATATGAGGTGATTTGTAAGAGCTGTCTTTTTCTTATCGAGGATAAACTCTTCGCCTTTGCGGGGCTTGATTTTAAAATCGTCGACGCCGGCCATCTTCGATACTTCATCCGCGAATAGCCCTGAGGCATTTATAACAAATCTGGCGCGGAAGCAAGCGGCCGAAGTCACCACCTCAAAAATAGCGGAAGATCTCCTGATATCCTTAACCCTGGTCTGGGTATGAATCTCAACGCCGTTCCGCGCCGCGTTCTCAGACATATCGTAGACCAGGCGGTACGGGCTGACTATTCCGGCTGTGGGGGCGTAGAGCGCGGCAATGGCTTCGGAGGTAAGATTCGGCTCGCGGGCCCTAAGCCAGTCTTTGCCGACTATACCCAATCTTGGGACGCCTAATGCCTCAGCCTCCTGTTTCAACTGACGCAGCCGGCGTAATTCCTCTTCATTTGTCGCTACTATGAGCTCGCCCACTTCTTTAAAGTCTACGCCGAGCTCCCTGGAAATCTCGCGGATAAGGATATTGCCCCGGACGCAGAGCCGGCCCTTTAGTGAAGTTGGCGGATTTTGCGTCCCGGGATGAATGATGCCTGAATTCGACTTCGAAACCCCAAAGGCAAGCTCTTCTTCCTTCTCGAGAAGGGCGATCCTTAACTTATATCGCGAAAGCTCCCTCGCGATCGCAGTCCCAACAATCCCCCCGCCTATAATAATAACGTCGTATAATGGCATATTATGGCTAGTTATCCCAGAATTTTTTCGGCCCAACAACTGTGGCGTTTACTTTCTTAGCGTTGCTGGAGCGACTCCTTGAATTCAAGTTGCTAGTGCAACACTCAGCTCTGGTATAATATACCAGAAGAAGGGGGTGTTGCGTATGCCAAAGTACCATCGC
>JAHFGN010000044.1 GCA_023247415.1 Candidatus Omnitrophota bacterium | reverse complement strand
GGAGAAGAATATTTTATAGACGCCCGTGAAATCCTCCAGGGTCCTCGTCCTCTCTTTATATATCGCGACTATCTTTGCCCATCGCTCTCCGTCAAGACCTTCGCCGCCAACTCCTGTTTCTTTCAAAAAATTACTCGTCCTTAAGACCAGGCCGTCGAGCGGCACATTTTTCAGATACTGCCCGTTCATCCAGCCAAGTTTATCCACATCGAAGATCGCGCCCGTTTTCTTTACATCTTTCACATCGAAGAGCCTCACTATCTCTTCCAGGCTCAGGACCTCCCTGTCATCTCCCGGCGACCATCCCATAAGCGAGAGGAAGTTGGCCAGCGCCTCCGGTAGAAATCCCATCTTTTTATATTCGAATATGCTCGTCGCGCCGTGCCGCTTTGAGAGCCTGCCGCCGTCTTTACTCAATATCAAAGGTATGTGCGCGAAACCGGGCGCTGAAAATCCGAGCGCCTCGTATAGCAGGATCTGCTTCGGCGTATTCGAGATGTGGTCCTCGCCCCGTATCACATGCGTTATCTTCATATCCGCGTCATCCACCACGCAGGCGAAATTATAGGTAGGGGTGCCGTCCGACTTCATCAGGACCTGATCCTTAACCTCATCCGTCGAGACTTCTATCCCGCCCCGGATGATATCGTCGAAGTGGATGACCCTGCCTTTTTCTACCTTAAAAATTATAGCCTCTGTCTCTTTATAGGCCAGGCCTCTGGCAAGTAACTCCTCGGCGTGCTTCCTGTAAAGCTCTATCCTCTTCGACTGGAAGACGAGCTCTTCGTCGTGCTCCATGAAGAGCCACTTCAAAGAGCCGAGTATCTCGCTCAAGTATTCGTCTTTGGACCTCGTCCTGTCCGTGTCTTCTATCCGCAAAAGGAATTTTCCGTTATTATGCCTGGCATAGAGCCAGTTGAAGAGCGCCGTGCGCGCGCTTCCTATATGCAAATACCCTGTCGGACTTGGCGCGAACCGGACTCTAACCATATTATCCTTTCTTAACTATGTACTAAGTACTATGTACTGCTTTATACCCTTTCTCAAACGCCTTCTTATTCAACGCCAAAAGCTCTGGTCTATTCTTCATGACTTCTTCCAGCGCGGCCAGAATACTTGCCTTTGATACTATCTTTGTTTTCTTTACAAGCGCCCCTAAAGCAACCATATTGGCCGCTTTTACGTTCCCAAGCCTGGAAGCGATATCCGTCATGGCGATATTCACTATTTTTATCTCTTTTCGTTTTGGAAGTTTGTCTATAAGAGTCTTATTCGCTATCAAGAGCCCGCCGTCTCTCACCTTGCCTTCATATTTAACTAAAGACGGGTAGTTCATGACGACACAGCAGGACGGATTAGAAATTACAGGGCCGGCTATGTAATCACCGCTTATCTTTGTCATGGAGTGCGCTGTCCCGCCGCGCACCTCGGCTCCGTATGAGGGCATCCACGTCACGTGTCTTCTTTCGAGAAGGGCAGCCTGCGCCAGGAGTTTTCCCATGAACATTATCCCCTGCCCCCCAAACCCCGCGCACAATATCTCCTCACACTTCAAGGGAGGGGCCTTTCTTTCCTTGCTCTTTTTTCTGGTTACTGGTTTCTGGTTACTGGTTACTTTCAATAGCTCTTCACCACCCCAATCGGGTAAAACGTTGACACCTCATTCTTTATCCTGTCAGCCGATTTTATAGGCGACATGCCCCAGTATGTGGGGCACATCGCCAGGACTTCCACCATGGAAAAGCCTCTATTGTCTATCTGGGTCTGGAATGCCTTCTTTATCGCCCGTTTTGTCCTTAATACCTCCTGCGGAGAATGGACAGATGTCCGCTCCAGATACTTTGCGCCTGGCAGAACAGCCATCATCTCCAGGATCTTCAGGGGATAACCGTCCCTCTTTAAATTCCTACCCTCGACCGTAGTATCTGTCACCTGCCCGGCCAAAGTGGTCGGCGCCATCTGTCCGCCTGTCATTCCATAAACCCCGTTATTGACGAATATCACGGTGATGTTCTCGCCCCGATTGGCCGTATGTATAATCTCGGCTGTCCCTATCGCGGCGAGATCCCCGTCGCCCTGATAGCTGAATACGATTGACTCGGGTCTTACCCTTTTTATGCCTGTCGCCACAGCCGGTGTTCTGCCGTGAGCCGCCTCTGTGACATCAAAGTCCCAGTAATCATAAGCTATGACAGCGCACCCTACAGGGGCGACTCCGATTGTCCTCTCGCGTATGCCAAGCTCATCGATCGTCTCACATATAAGCCTGTGGACCAGACCATGGCCGCATCCGGCGCAATAGTGCATCTCCACATCGCGCATGCTTCTCGGACGCGAAAAGATGAGATTCTCAACTTGCGATTTGTTGATTTTCTTTTTCTTCTGGTTTCTGGTTACTGGTTTCTGGTTACTCTTCCTCATGCTAAGGCCTCTATCTTATTTAATATCTCCTCTCCCGTAGGAATCCCTCCGCCCATCCTTCCGTAAAAATCTACCTTGGCCCTTCCCTCCACCCCAAGTCTAACATCTTCCACCATCTGTCCGGCGCTCATCTCCACTACAAGAAAATTCTTTACCTGGCCTGAAAGCTCGCCCAAAATATCGGAAGGAAACGGCCACAGGCTTATCGGCCTCAACAAAGCTGCCTTTATACCTTTTGATCTGGCCTTCTCTGCGGCGGCCCTCGCTATCCTGGCGCAGGAGCCGTAAGCCACAAGCATGATATCGCTGTCTTTCTCGTTAGAGACCTCATACCGGACTTCTGCCTTACGCATCCTGCCGAACTTCTCCTGCAGTTTTTTGTTGTGCTCTTCAAGCGCGCCTTCTGCTAAAAGAAGCGACCTTATTATATTGGGCTTGCGCCCCCTGCAGCCCGTCAGCGCCCATGGCTTCTCATATTTTTTACTCCGAACTCCGAACTCCGAACTCCGAACTGACACTGGCTCCATCATCTGACCAAGCAATCCATCGGCTAAAATCATGACCGGATTTCTATACTTATCCGCGAGGTCAAACGCCTCATATGTCAGCGTCATCATCTCCTCGACTGACGCGGGCGCGAGCACTATCATGTTATAATCTCCGTGGCCGCCGCCCTTGGTGGCTTGAAAATAATCTCCCTGCGCCGGAGCTATGTTGCCCAGGCCCGGCCCGCCTCTTTGGACGTTTACGATAACGGCCGGAAGCTCGCAGGCCGCGAGATAGGATATGCCTTCCTGTTTCAGGCTTATGCCCGGACTGGATGAGGATGTCATTGCCCTTGCCCCGGCCACCGAGGCGCCGAAGACCATGTTTATCGCGGCAAGCTCACTTTCGGACTGGATAAAGACTCCTCCTGTCTGGTTCATCCTCTTTGACATATAGGAGGTGAGCTCGTTTTGCGGTGTTATCGGGTATCCCGCGTAGAATCTGCACCCGGCCAGGACCGCCCCTTCGCCGCACGCGTCATTTCCGCACATCAGTATCTTCTTTTTCATTTTTTTCTGTTTTCTGTTCTCTGTTTCCTGTTTTCTGATCCCCTATCTATACACCTGAATAATGCAATCGGGGCATATTATCGCGCACATTGAGCATCCCGTGCATTTTCCGCCTTTGAATCTGGCGGGTTTTGTCCCTTTGATGTTCAATCTATCCGATACCTTTATCAGCCCTTGTGGGCAGGATGTGATACACAGATAACAGCCCTTGCACCTTATCTCATCGATCTTTATCTTTGCCATGTTTTCACTTGTAATATTCAGAAGCCAGAAACCTTAAGTACAGAAACCAGTCCTTCGACAAGCTCAGGATTGGTGGTGAGCGAAGTCGAACCACCAGAAAATGTTATCTGGTTACTGGTTACTGGTTACTGGTTTCTTATCCATAAGGTCGTTCATGACACAGTTGGAGATCGCCTCCGGCGTCATATTATACTTCGCGAATATCTCATTCCTTCTGCCATGCTCCAAAAATAAGCTGGGGAAGCCTATCCGCTTGACCCTTACATCCTTAAAATTACCCTGTTCAATAAACTCAAGCACCGCGCTTCCAAATCCGCCGTCCAACACACCCTCCTCAAGCGTAACTATCTTTTTTATGACGCTGGCGGCCCTGCCAATCAGCTGGTCGTCAAGCGGCCGGGCGAATCTGGCGTTCACAATCTGGCAGTTCAGGCCATACTTTTGCGACAGGATGCCCTCTGTCTCGATCGCGATATCTACCATGCTACCCAGCGCTAATATCGCCAGGTCTCCGCCTTCTTTAACAACCTCTGCCTTCCCCAACTGAATCGATTGACTTGTGGCTTGTGACTTATGACTTATGGCTGATCCCTTTGGATACCTTATCGCAACCGGCCCCTTATACCTAAGCGCGAATTCCAGCATGGAGGCGAGTTCATCCGGGTCTTGAGGCGCCATGACAACAAGGTTGGGTATGTGACGAAGGTAGGCGATATCAAAAAGGCCCTGATGTGTTGGCCCGTCTTCGCCTACCACGCCTGCCCTGTCTATGCAGAATACTACCGGCAGGTTCTGGAGGCAGACGTCGTGTATGATCTGGTCATATCCTCTCTGCAGGAAAGTCGAGTATACCGCGACAAACGGCCTGAACCCTTTGAGGCATACGCCTGCGGCAAACGTCACCGCGTGTTCCTCTGATATGCCGACATCAAAGAACCTGTCGGGAAAATCGGACGCGAACCTGCCCATGCCTGTCCCGTCTATCATCGCCGCTGTTATTCCTATGATCCGCTCATCTCTATTGGCTAATTCCACCATCTTCTCGCCAAAGGCCTCTGTGAAGGTCTTGCGCCCATCCTTTACTGTAACGGCTTTTTCGCCTGTCTCGATATTGAACGGGCCTGTGCCGTGAAAATCTCCGGGCCGCTCTTCGGCGAACCTGTATCCCTTGCCTTTTTTGGTTACGACGTGAATGAGTATAGGCTCATTCAGACTCTTAAGATTTTGGAATGTGCGGACGAGCTGCGCTATGTTGTGGCCGTCTATCGGGCCAAAGTACCGAAACCCGAGTTCCTCGAAGAGCATCCCCGGCACAAGAAGATTCTTCAAACCCTCCTCAAGCCTGCGCGCTGCCCTGTAGGCCCTGAAGCCAAAACGCGGGATGCGTTTGAGGACCCCCTCGACGTCTCTGCGTATCCTGTTGTAGGCGGGATTGGTCAATATCCTATTGAGATATCTGCTGAGCGCCCCTATAGTAGGCGATATAGAGAGCTCATTATCATTCAATATAATTATCAGATCCTTCTTCAAGTGGCCTGCCTGGTTCAGCGCCTCGAACGCCATGCCTCCCGCGAGGGCGGCGTCGCCTATAATGACCGCTATCTTATGAGCCTCTTTTTTCAGGTCTCTTGCGATTGCCAGGCCCAACGCGGTGGATACAGATGTGGAGGCGTGGCCGCATGTCACAAGGTCATAAGGGCTTTCATCCTTATTCGGAAACCCGCTCAAACCGCCCAACTGTCTCAATGTGGAGAACCGCTCGAGCCTGCCTGTCAATATCTTGTGGGTGTAGACCTGATGGCCAACGTCCCAGAGGAGGCAGTCGGTTGGAGTATTAAATGTATAATGCAAGGCAAGGGTCAGCTCAACTGCGCCAAGGCTTGAGGCCAGATGCCCGCCGGTTTTAGAAACAGTATTTATGATCTCCTGCCTTATTTCCTGAGCAAGGGCCGGAAGCTGTTCCAATTCCAGCTTCCTGAGATCCTCCGGATTTCTTATATTGTCCAAAATTCTTTCCATATTTTTTAGAGACGCTTTCCAATCCAATCGGGACAGTGTCTCCACCCCATGCTGGACAGTGTCTTCTTACTATTGTAGTAGGGTGTGCCTAAATAGGCTGCCTATTTTGTCCTGCGCAAGCTATAATCTACAAGGCCTAAAAGCGCTCCAGAACTCTTCCCAATAGGCTGAAGAGCGTTTTTCGCCTTCCTGGCAAAATCCAGCGCATCGGCCTTTGCTCTTTGTCTTCCGAATGTCTTCGGGTAATCCCCGCCGTCTAAGATATCGTCGACTATCTGAAATGACACCCCCAACGCCCGGCCAAAACGCCCCAGGGCGTCTACCTTATCTTTTCTCGCGCCTGCGGCAAGACCGCCGATTCTGCATGAGGCCTCGAATAGCCGCGCTGTCTTATGCGTATTAATATAATGTATCAGTTTCTTATCCTTCTTCTTCCCGGCGAATTCCAGATCCACTACTTGCCCGGCGATCATGCCTTTAGTGCCTGAGGCGCCCGCAAGCTCTTCCAATATCTTGCTTGATGAGCCGGCGGCCGCGAAAAACGCCAGCGTCAAGAGAGCGTCGCCTGCAAGAATCGCGATCGCCTCATTATATTTTTTATGCAGGGCCGGTTTTCCGCGCCTGGTGTCATCGTCGTCCATCGCTGGCAGGTCGTCATGGACCAGGGAATATGTGTGGATGAGCTCTATCGCGCACGCTGCCGGAACGACCTTCGCGATATTCCCGCCGCATGCCCTGCATGACTCTATCGCAAGTATAGGCCGCAGACGCTTTCCTCCGCTGAATACGCTGTACCGCATCGCCCGGTGTATTACCTCCGGATAGGCCATAGCTCGCGGCAGATACTCATCGAGCTTCTTATCTATAATGGATCGTAAATTCTTAAGATGCGATTCTAAGCTCACTCTTTTTCGGCCTTGGTTTCATCGAACGGTTTTAACTCAACCGAGCCGTCCTCTGACTTGAGCAGGATCTCGACTTTCTTCTTTGCCGCCTCTAATTTTTTCTCGCAAAGCCTCGATAGCCTTATGCCCTCCTCGTATTTGGCGAGGGCGTCATCGAGCGAGAGGCTTCCCTTTTCAAGCTCATCTACTATTTTTTCCAGCTTCTTCAGCGCCTCTTCAAATTTCATCTCAGCCATATCATTCCCCCCCTATCTCTTCCACGCGGCTTCGGAACTTTCCCTTCCCCAGCCGCGTCTGCACCTGATCGCCTTTTTTTATAGACTTTGAATCCTTTATAATCGCTCCGTCGGGGAGCTTTATCGTGACAGAGTACCCCCGTGTCAGTATCGCGAGCGGGCTCAAGGCCTCGAGTTTCCCGATAAGCAGCCTGAATCCCTCACCCGCGCTCTTAACGATATGATCGGCCGCCGTGCGCATGTCCTTTCGCAGGTCGTCTATCTTCTGGGCGTACTGCAGCACCAGATTCATGGGCTGGCGCATTATATAACTTGTGCTGAGCGTCGACAGGCGCTCTTTAAATATATTAAGCCTTGAGCCAAGCGCGTTTCTTAACCTATCCTTGAACGCGCCGATCGCGCCTACAAGGTCTGCCTTGCGCGGTATGACGAGCTCTGCCGCGGCTGACGGCGTTGGCGCGCGAAAGTCCGCCGCAAAATCGGATATCGTATAATCTATCTCGTGCCCGACAGCGCTTATTACAGGTATCCCGGAGTCGTAGATTGCCCTGGCGACAACCTCCTCATTGAAAGGCCAGAGGTCTTCCAGACTTCCGCCGCCGCGCGTCACTATCATAACGTCTATATTCCCAAGCCGGTTGAATTGCCTGATCGCCTCCGCTATCTCTCGGCTCGCGCTTTCGCCCTGCACCTTTACAGGGATTATGATGATTTCTACGTTGGAAAAGCGGCGGCGCGCGATATTCAATATATCTCGTATGGCGGCGCCTGTCGGGCTCGTGACTATGCCAATCCTTGTCGGAAGATACGGAATCGGAACCTTATGCGCCGGATCAAAGAGGCCCTCTTTCGCCAGGGTCTTCTTCAACTCCTCGAATTGAAGCTGGAGTGCGCCGACGCCCTTGGGTTCTATATCTTCGACTATGAGCTGGTAGTCGCCGCGCGCCTCATAGACGCTTATCCTGCCGAAGGCCATGACCTTCATTCCGTCTTTGGGCTTGAATTTCAATTTCTCATTCGCGCGTTTGAACATCGCGCATTTTAAGACGGCGCCGGAGTCCCGCAGGCTGAAGTACATATGGCCGGATGAGTGGAGCACAAAATTTGTGATCTCGCCCTCTACCCACACAGCCGGAAAGGAATCCTCCAGGCTCATCCGGATATACCGGCTTATCTCCGAAACCGTATATATGTGCTTCTCTTTTTCGTTATTCATGCCTGCTGTGTTAAATACACGTCTATCGCGGCCGCGGCCCTGCGGCCCGCGCCCATCGCCGCTATTACGGTCGCCGCTCCGGTTACAATATCGCCGCCCGCGAAGACACCCTCTATTGATGTCATGCCCAGCTTATCTACTATTATATTACCATCCTCATCCAATTTCAAATCCGGAAGTGTCCTGGGCAGGAGCGGGTTCGGGCCCTGGCCGATGGCGCATATAACTGTGTCCAATGCCATCTTAAACCGCGATCCCGCTATCGGAACCGGCCTCCGCCTGAGGCTTGAGTCAGGTTCGCCCAGCCTATTCCTGACGCACTCCGCCTCCCTGACCCATCCATCCGCGTCACCGAAGAAGCCCGTTGGATTTGTGAGCAGCTCAAACCTGATCCCTTCTTCTTTGGCTCTTTCGATCTCCTCTATCCTGGCCGGCATCTCCATTTCAGTCCTTCTATATATGATGCTGACCTCATCCGCGCCGAGCCTTCTTGCGCTTCTTGCCGCGTCCATCGCGACATTGCCCGCCCCTATCACTCCAACCTTTTCCCCGACCTTTACAGGTGTATCGTGTTCAGGGAATAAATAGGCCTTCATAAGGTTAACTCTTGTCAGGAATTCATTCGCCGAGTATATGCCATTGAGCATCTCGCCTTCTACTCCCAAAAAATATGGAAGGCCCGCGCCGATACCTATGAAGAACGCGCCAAACCCGGCCTTGCGCAGCTCATCCAGCGTCCTGGTCCTGCCGATCAATACATTTAGGGCTATCTCCACGCCAAGACCCCTAAGATAATCGACCTCCGATTCCACGATTCCCTTCGGGAGCCTGAATTCCGGTATACCGTATACTAAGACGCCGCCTGAGCTATGCAAAGATTCGAATACCGTAACACCGTATCCCATCTTCGCAAGCTCACCCGCGCAGGTCAGGCCCGCCGGGCCGGAGCCGATGATTGCAACTCTCGCGTTTCGTCGTTCGGAGTTCGGAGTTCGGAGTTCGTATTTCGCAACCTTATGCTCCAGGGCCCAATCCGCGGCGAAACGCTCTAACGCGCCAATATTGATCGGTTCTTTCTTCTTCGCCAGTATACAGACCTTCTCGCACTGGTCCTCCTGCGGGCATACCCTGCCGCATACAGCTGGAAGGCTGTTTTTTTCCCTTATCTTATCGAGGGCGCCCTGAAAATCCTTCTCTGATATCAACTTGATAAAGGCCGGTATGTCTATCTCGACCGGGCAGCCTCCAATGCAGGCGGCCCTTTTGCACTCAAGGCACCTCTTCGCCTCCGCGACAGCCTCCTCCTCGGTAAGGCCCAGCGCCACCTCGTTGAAATTCCTGATTCTTTCCTTCGGCTTTTGCTCTCTCATCCCGGCATCCTGCACTTATGCCCATGATATTCCATCGCGCGCTTCTCAAGAGCAACGAACCTCTTCTGGCGCTTCATAAATTCATCCCAGTCGATCAGATGGCCGTCGAATTCAGGGCCGTCGACGCAGGTGAATTTAACCTCACCCCCGACCTTGACCCTGCATGTGGCGCACATGCCTGTCGCATCCACCATATTGGCGTCGAGAGACACGAGTGTCTTTAAGTTGTATTGCTTCGTAAGGCCGCATGCGAACTTCATCATTATGTCCGGCCCGACGCAATAGGCGAGGTCAAAGGCTTCCTTATCCAACAATTCTTTGAGCGGCCCTGTCACAACGCCCCTTGCGCCGCGCGAACCGTCGTCTGTGACTATGAATAACCTGTCCGAGGCGCCGCGCATCTCATCTTCCAGTATAAGAAGCTCCTTTGTCCGGGCGCCTGTCACGGCGGTGACAATATTATTATTGGCCCTGGCATACCTTGCCACCGGCAGTATCTCCGCTATGCCTACCCCGCCTGCTATAAATATAACGCGGCCTGCCCTGCCAAAATCCGCTGCCTTGCCGAGGGGCCCTAGAACGTCCTGAACGAAGCCCCCCTTCTTTAAGGCAGCGAGCCTGCACGTCGTCCTGCCGACCCCCTGAAATATTATTGTGATCGCGCCGTCTTTCGGATTGGAGTCATTTATGGTGAGCGGTATCCGTTCCCCTTTTTCGTCTATGTGAATGACGACAAACTGCCCCGGCCTGGCGTTCCGAGCGATATACGGCGCCTCGATCACTATCTTCGAGGTAACAGAATTGAGCCTAGCCTTATCTAGGATTTTGTACGGCATTTCTATAATTTCTCCTGCACACGTTTAATCGCTCGCGCCTTGCCGGTAGACTCATCAATATCTATCACCGCGCCGTGGAGCTGGATATCTCCCTCCGCCATCTCAAAACGGATAGGCATCTGCGTTATAAACCGCGAGAGTATCTGCTCCTTCTTCCTGCCTATTACAGAATCGTACGGCCCTGTCATGCCGACGTCAGTGATATACGCCGTCCCATTCGGCAGTATCTTCTCATCGGCTGTCTGGATATGCGTATGCGTCCCCACTATCGCGCTCACCAGCCCGTCGAGATACCATCCAAGCGCCACTTTCTCGCTGGTCGCCTCAGCGTGGACATCTACAATGATCACCTTTGTCTTTTCCGCTAATTTCGCGATATGCTCTTTCGCGACCCTAAAAGGACATTCAACGGCTGCCATGAATACGCGGCCGATCAGATTTATCACGCCTACTTTTACGCCGGAGTATGACTCGATGACGCTCGAGCCGAACCCCGGGGCCTCCAATGGGTAGTTGGCGGGACGAAGGATGCGCATATCGCTTTCGAGCCTCTCGATGATCTCTCTCCTCTTCCAGATGTGATCTCCGCTCGTCAACAGATCCACGCCGCAACCGAATACCTCATCGGCTATATCGGGCGTTATCCCGCTTCCGCCAGCCAGGTTCTCGCCGTTCGCTATGACAAAATCCAGCCCCTCGCGCTTCTTCAGCTTAGGGAGGAGCTCCTTTATCGCCTTTCTCCCCGCGGAACCTGTAACATCTCCGATGAATAATATATGCATGCACTCCCCCTCACCCTACCCTCTCCCCAAAGGGGAGAGGGATAAAAAAGTTATTTCGCGTACTCTATCGCCCGCGTCTCGCGGATTACAGTAACTTTTATCTGGCCCGGGTACTCGAGGCCCTCTTCTATCTTTTTGGTTATGTCGCGCGCCAACACAGCTGCCTGGGCGTCTGTAATTTTGTCCGGCTGTACGATAACGCGAACCTCCCTGCCGGCCTGTATCGCGTACGCCTTCTCAACTCCTTTGAATGAATCGGCTATCGACTCCAGTTTTTCAAGCCGCTTCACGTAGGTCTCGAGGGTCTCGCGTCTTGCCCCCGGCCTTGTCGCGCTTATTGCGTCGGCTGCCTGAACCAGCACTGCCAGGAGCGTCTTTGGCTCAACCTCCTGGTGGTGCGCCTCTATCGCGTGAACGATATTGTCAAGCTCGCCATATTTCCTGGCCAGCTCAGCCCCAATCTTGGCGTGAGTCCCTTCAACCTCGTGGCTGACAGCCTTCCCAAGATCGTGCAAAAGACCTATCCGTTTAGCGAGATTAAAGTCGAGCTTCAGCTCGCCCGCCATGACCCCCATGAGATGGGCTACCTCTTTACAATGCTGCAGCACATTCTGGCCGTAACTGGTCCTGTACTTAAGCCGGCCTAAGAGTTTGACGATTTCGGGATTAAGGCCATGCAGCCCTGTGTCAAATAGCGCCTTCTCCCCTTCCTCCTTTATGGTATTATCCATTTCCTTCTTGACCTTTTCCACCACCTCTTCGATCCGGCCGGGATGGATCCTGCCGTCTTCTATGAGACGTCCGAGGGCGATCCTGGCAATCTCTCTTTTCACAGCGTCAAACCCGGATAGTATCACAGCCTCGGGTGTGTCATCGATTATAACGTCTATGCCTGTTGCCACCTCAAGGGCGCGTATATTCCTTCCTTCGCGGCCGATTATCCTGCCTTTCATATCGTCGCTTGGCAAACTTACAACGCTCACCGTTGTCTCCACTGTATGCTCCGCCGCGCACCTCTGGATCGCAAGGCCTATTATCTTTCTCGCCTCTTTGTCGGCCTTCTCCTTGGCCTCCTCCTCGGCGCGGCGTATCATATTGGCCGCCTCCTGCTTGACCTCTTCCTCCATCCTCCTCAATAACACCCCTCTGGCCTCCTCCTTCGTCATCCCCGAGACCTTCTGAAGTTTTTCCTTCTCCTGAACAAGAAGTATGTCCAGTTCCTTTTCTTTGACGCGGATGGCCTTTTCCCTTTCGCCAAATTCCGCGATGCGCCTGTCTGTATCCTTCTCTTTCCTGTCAAGGATGTCAACCTTCCTGTCAAGGTTCTCCTCTTTCTGGACCAGCCTCCTCTCCAGAGACAAAAGCTCCTGCCGCCGGTCCTTTGTCTGGTTCTCGAACTCGGTCCTAATCTTGAGGAGCTGGTCCTTGGCCTCCAGCTC
>JAHFGN010000074.1 GCA_023247415.1 Candidatus Omnitrophota bacterium | reverse complement strand
AGCGCGGGAAGCCCGTGTATCCCGCCCTAAAAGGGCGGGACAAGAATCGGGCACGGCCCCGCCACTGTAAACGGCAACGAAAGCCAGGAAGCCACTGTCCGCCTCGCGGCGGATGGGAAGGCAAGGCGAGTAGGCAGTAAAGCCGCAAGTCAGGATACCACGCTTAAGGTTGACCCAGATTAGGGTCTAAATTCCTTCGAGGGAGAGGAGAATTTTTTTATTGCCTCATTCCTATGAAGGAGTGAGGCATTATTATTTTCCGAAGGGGAAAATGTCAGAATTAGTATTGGTAACCGGCGGCGTTCGGTCCGGCAAATCAAGTTACGCTCAAAAGATAGCTGAGTCATCCGGCGCCAGGGTATTTTATGTAGCGACCGCGGAAGCGCTGGATGGCGAAATGAAAAGGCGGATAAGGTCCCACAGGGCGTCCCGCGCGAAGAACTGGGTTACGGTGGAAGAACCCGTTCACCTCGTCAAGGCTATTAATGCCATCCCCTCGGGCAGGAAGACGATAATCCTCGACTGCCTTACGCTTTACATCTCGAACCTGATCCATGAAGGGCGCTCTGACGCGCAGATATGCGCCGACGCAAAAGCTGTTGTCAGGGCCCTGCGGAAAAAATCAGAGCTTTCTATTATCGTGACGAACGAAGTGGGAAGCGGCATCGTGCCGGATAACAAATTGGCGAGGAGATTCCGCGATCTCCAGGGTTCGGTAAACCAAATAGTGGCCAAGGAGGCCGATAAGCTATGTCTATTAGTGTCAGGAATAGCGGTACAGATAAAATAAAGATCGAAGAAGTCGTAAGGTCCATTAAGCCGGTCGATGCCGGTTATTACGCCAAAGCGCAGGCCCGGCTCGATAATTTGACAAAACCCAAAGGGAGTTTAGGGCGGCTTGAGGAGGTCGCGATGCGCATTGTCGCGATCACGGGGAATTTAAAGCCTTCGATCAAGAGAAAAGTGATATTTACCATGGCAGGCGACCATGGGGTATGCGAGGAAGGCGTCAGTGCCTATCCGCAGGAAGTCACACCGCAGATGGTTTACAATTTCCTGAGAGGGGGAGCCGGCATAAATGTCCTGGCGAAGCATGTCGGCGCCGAGGTTATCGTGGTCGATATGGGCGTTAAGGAGAAGATCTCAGCCGCCGGAGGAAAGTATTTCAAGGACAAAAAGATAAATTTCGGCACAAAGAATTTCGCAAAAAGCCGGGCCATGTCGACAGAGGAGGTCCGCAAGTCTATCCTCGCAGGCATTGAGGTTTTTGAAGAGGCCCATTCCGAAACGGCGATCGATATTGTCGGGGTGGGGGATATGGGTATCGGCAATACCACATCTTCGAGCGCGATAGTGGCTGCGATCACCGGAGAAGACGTGGCGCTGGTGACCGGCAGGGGTACGGGCATAAACGACGCTTCTTACCTTCATAAGATCGAGGTAATAAAAAAGGCCCTCTCCATGCATGATCCTGACCCGAGTGACCCCATAGATGTCTTATCCAAAGTGGGAGGATTTGAGATCGCGGGGATCGCCGGAGTGGTATTAGCCGCCACTTCCAGGAGAATACCCGTTGTAGTAGACGGATTTATAGCCTCTTGCGGAGTCCTGATAGCGTTTGAGATGTGCAATGACGTGAAGGATTATCTCTTCTTCGCGCATCAGTCTGTCGAGGCGGGCCAATTGGCGATATTAAGGCGCATTAACCAGAGGCCTTTATTAAATCTCGATATGCGGCTCGGAGAGGGTACCGGCGCCGCGCTCGCGATCGGCTTAGTCGATGCGGCGGTAAAAATATTAAATGAGATGGCGACTTTTTCCGAGGCGGGTGTTTCGGAAGAGTCATAGAAGGCGGGTCGGGCTATGAGAAGTTTTCTTGTCGCGCTGCAGTTTTTGACTACCCTGCCCATCAAGATCGCGTCTAAGGTAGAGGAAAAGGATTTCGGCAGATCGTTAGCCTGGTTTCCTTTCATCGGGGCCCTTTTAGGCCTGATATTATCTTTGAGCATCTTTCTATACAGCTTCCTTCCTCAGATGGTCATAGTTTCGCTCATCCTTGCAGGGTCTATTATCATGACCGGCGGGATACATCTCGATGGCTTTGCTGATACCTGCGACGGATTGTACGGATTTACTACCAAAGAGAGGGCGCTTGAGATCATGCGGGACAGCCGAATAGGGGCTATGGGGGCAGCAGGCATAGTGATGCTTTTGCTCTTGAAATTCTCAATATTGGCCAACATACCTCCGTGGATCGCATGGAAATATCTCGTACTGACGGCCGCATTCGCGAGATGGTCCCAGGTATTGTCATGTTACTCGTCCCGGTACGTGCGCCGCGAAGGGAAAGCGAAATATTTTATCGAATACGCGGGCCGGCGTGAGCTTGCCGTCGGAGGCGTATTTATATTAGCCCTGTTTATATCGCTGCTCGGGATAAAAGGTTTAAACCTCTTCTTTGTTTCTCTTTCGATAGTATTGATATCGATAACTTATATAAAGAGCAGGATAGGCGGCATGACCGGAGATACCATCGGCGCTATAAACGAGATCGCGGAAACCGCCGTGCTCCTATTCGGCCTGATCTTCATGAGGATAAACCTGTGCTAGACAGGGTCCACGGCGGCGATGTCAAGCGGCATATCGTCGATTTCAGCGCCAATATCAATCCCTTTGGCCTGTCGCCAAAGGCGAGGGCGGCTATAATAAAGAATATCGCCGGCGTCATCCATTATCCGGAGCCGGACTCAAGAAGCCTGAAACAGGCCCTGGCGGATTTTCACGGCGTAAAACAGGACAATCTGACGGTCGGCAACGGCTCCATAGAATTGATCCATTTAATACCGAAGGCGTTGAAGGCGAAGAAAATACTGATAGTCACGCCTGCATTCAGCGAATATGAATTCTCGGCGAGATCGAACGGCTCAAAGATTGTTTTCGTCAGGGCAGAAGAAAGAGGTAATTTCAGGATAGGATTAAAGAAGATCCAAAGGTTTTTATCCCGGGTCGATCTGGTCTTCCTGGGCAATCCGAACAACCCGACAGGCTCCTGTCTTCACTCTGGGGAGTTGTCATCATTGGCCGGGGCATGCGCAAGGCATAAAGCCCTTTTGGCGGTCGATGAAGTATTCATGGATTTTGTCGAGACCCGCGAAAAAGACAGCCTTCTCTCCGCTGCTCCCGGGAATAGGCATCTTCTCGTACTCAGGTCCCTTACGAAATTTTTTGCCCTCCCGGGTCTGAGGTTAGGTTACGCGGCAGGCCATCGGGATATAGTGAGAAGGCTGTCAGGTCTTCAATATCCCTGGAACATAAATTCATTGGCGCAAGCCGCGGGGAAAGAAACTCTAAAAGACACCGGTTATATGGATCACAGCAGGAGGTATATCGAAAAGGAGAGGGAATACCTGTTCGGCGGCCTGAAAGACATTAAGGGGTTGAAGGCATTCAGCCCGACCTCAAACTTTATCTTCTGTAAGCTGGAAAGTTGCGCGATCAAGAGCGCTAAAGTTTTAAATGAGGAACTTATCAAAAGGGGTTTGGCAGTCCGCGATTGCGGAAATTTCAGAGGGCTTGACGAAAAATTTTTTAGAGCGGCAGTGAGAAAGAGGAATGAAAACCGCCGTCTCATTACCTCCCTTAAGGAAGTCTTATAACCATGGGCGCAAAAGCGATACAGGTCTGCGGGACCGGTTCAGGGGTGGGAAAGAGCGTGATAGTCGCCGGCCTATGCCGGATATTCCTGCAGGACGGATTCAAGGTCGCGCCTTTCAAGGCTCAAAACATGTCCCTCAATTCCTTCGTGACCCGTGAGGGAGGAGAGATAGGAAGGGCCCAAGCAATGCAGGCCGAGGCCTGCCGCCTAGAGCCGTCCGTGGATATGAACCCGGTATTGCTCAAGCCGACTTCAGACACGGGAAGCCAGGTCATACTGCGCGGGAAACCCGTAGGAAATATGTCGGCCGTAAAATATAAGGGATATAAGGGCAGGGCCGGAGCCGAGGCGCTGCGTTCTTTTAAAAGGTTAAAGAGTGATTTTGAGATCATAGTAATCGAAGGCGCCGGAAGTCCCGCGGAAGTGAACCTGAAATCGCATGACATAGTGAACATGAAGATGGCCGCGGCGGCCGGCGCGCCCGTAATATTAGTGGGAGATATCGATAGGGGCGGCGTATTCGCCTGGCTCATCGGCACATTGGACCTGTTGACCAAAAGCGAACAGAAGATGGTGAAGGGTTTTATCATCAATAAATTCCGCGGGGATAAACGCCTTCTTAAATCGGGGATAGATTTTCTGGAGAAGAGGACCGGGATAGAGATTTTGGGCGTCATCCCGTATTTTAAAGATATAAAGATACCGGAAGAAGATTCCGTGGCGCTGGAAGAGAGGCGTCCGGCGGCCGGAGATGGAAGGCAAGGGGCAAAAAAAGTAGATATAGCGGTGATCAAACTACCCTATACGTCTAATTTTACTGATTTTGACGCCCTGGAAAGCGAGGCCGACGTCAGGCTGCGGTATATAAGCGATAGTGACGGATTGAACGGCGCTAACGTGATCATTATCCCCGGCACAAA
>JAHFGN010000073.1 GCA_023247415.1 Candidatus Omnitrophota bacterium | reverse complement strand
TTCGAAAATTGCCACCTCAGGCGTGGGCGGGTCTCCCGGCCGGAGCTTCCTGTACATATCCATAACCGCGTCTTCTTTTGTCTTGATGTGGTCCTTCTTAAGCGTCTCCGCAACTTCCGGATATGGTTTTCTTAAGACCTCTATTGCCCTTGTGCCGCTGGCCCATATGGAGTCCAGCATATCCCTGTCGATCTTCTGGTGTTTTTCCGCGATAACGGCGCCGGTATCAGGGTTTGTAAGGTCTGTGGATAAGACCTGGCCTACGAGCCTTTTCAGCTGAGACTGCCTGGTGAATTTATATTTATCGACGCCGCTGAAGGCCTTCATGATATCTTCATCCGTCTTGTAGCCAAAGATCCTTAATAACTGCGTTGCAAGGAACTTACGCCTTCTGTCCACCACTACGGAGAGTATGTCATTTATATCTAGAACAAACTCAACCCACGCCCCCCGATAAGGAATTATTCTGGCGTAATAGATCTTCTTCCCCGTAGGATGCACCTCTTCCTCGAAGGATATGCCGGGAGAACGGTGGAGCTGGCTCACCACAACCCTTTCGTCGCCATTTATTATAAAAGTCCCTGTATCTGTCATAAGAGGCATGTCTCCCAGATACACCTCCTGCTCCTTGGTCTCTTTTTTAGAAACAAGCTGCATCTTGACCTTAAGCGCGCCTGCGTAAGTCATGCCGCGTTTCTGGCACTCATATACATCGTACTTCGCCTTACCTATATTATATGATAGATACTCAAGCTTACATTCTCCGTTGGGGCTCTCTATAGGGAACACTTCTCTAAAAGCGCCTTCCAGGCCCTGATCCTTTCGCTTCGTCTTCGGAATATCCTTTTGCAGAAATTCCGCGTATGACCAAAGCTGGATCTCGAGCAGGTGCGGCACCTCGTAGAATTCTCTTATCTTTCCGTAGCTCTTACGCTTTATCATTTCAACTCTATCTTCGCTCCGACTGTCTCTAACTGCTTCTTGATCTTCTCCGCCTCGTCTTTCGTAGCGCCTTCTTTCACTGTCTTTGGGGCGCCGTCTACAAGGTCCTTCGCCTCTTTGAGGCCGAGGCTCGTTATAACGCGCAGCTCCTTAATAACCTGTATCTTATTCGCGCCGGCGCTGGCGAGGACAACGCTGAATGTGCTCTTTTCCTCCTGGACCGCCCCTCCGGGGCCTTGCGCCCCTGCCTGGCCCCCAACCGCCGCGACAGCCGCGGGGGCGGCAGCGGAAACTCCGAATTTATCTTCCAGGACCTTGACCAGGTCGGCGAGCTCCAGGACCGTCATGGATTCTATCGAATCCATTATATCCCTCATCTTCTTTGTCGGCTCCACCTTTACTGTTTTCTCTTCCATTGCTATCTCCCTTCTTTTTGGCGTTTAAGAGCGTCAATACAGTACACCAGCTTCCTCAGTATGCCGCTTAGAGTAAATACAAAACCGGTTATAGGGGCCTTTATCCCGCCCACCACCATTGCGATCAATACCTCTTTGTGGGGCAGGGCCGCTATCTCGTTTACCCTGTCCGCGCCTACAAGTTTTCCATCCAGGAAGGCCGCCTTTATTTTAAGCTTATCGTGTTCGCGAGAAAACTTTGCCAGTATCTTGCAGGCGGATATGATATCGTCTCCGGCCAGGCCTAAGCCCACCCCGCCTTCGACAGAAGCGGCCGCGTCGTTCAGCTTAAGTTTTTCAAAGACCTTTTTCGTCAGGCTGTTCTTTACCACAAAATAACCGGCCCCGCCCCTGGCGCGCATCTGGTTTCGCAATGTCTCCAGCTCCTGCGTGGAAAGCCCCATATAGTTGGTGATAAATATATTCGGCCTCGCGCCTATGTCGGCCATTATCTCATTCATCATATGCTCTTTGCACTTCTTCCCAAACTTATCCATAATCGTCCTATTACTGTTCCTTTCGGAATTCCGAGAGATTCAGTTTTATGCCCGGGCCCATGGTGCTGGATATGTAGATATTTTTAATATGCTGGCCCTTCTGCCCTTCATGGTCCGCTTCTATCATGGCCTCGATAAGGGTGCGGCTATTCTGGTAAATGGCGTCTTCTGAAAACGAGAGCTTGCCGACCGGCGCGTGTATACCGCTTTGCTTGTCCATCTTAAATTCAATCCTTCCGGCTTTAAGCTCTTTTATGCCTTTTGCCATATCCATCGTAACTGTCCCGGCCTTGGGGTTTGGCATGAGGCCTCTTGGGCCCAATATCTTGCCCAGCTTTGCCATGTCCCTCATCATATCGGGAGTGGCGATAGCGATATCAAATTCGCACCATCCTCCCTGGACCTTGGCTATCAGGTCCTCTGCTCCGATGAAATCGGCGCCGGACTCTTTCGCCCTATTCTGCTCCTCGCCCCTACAAAACGCGGCTACCTTCACTTTTTTTCCTGTTCCGTGGGGAAGCGTCACCGTTCCCCGCACGCTTTGAGAAGTCTGTTTCGGGTCTATATTAAGGCTTGCCGCTATCTCGACAGTCCCGTCGAACTTAACCTCAGGCGCCTTTTTCAATATGGCGATCGCCTCTTTCAGGCTGTATGGCTTCGACGGGTCATAAAGGGACGCGAACTGTTTTACCCTCTTTGAAATAGTCGCTGCCATTTAACCCTCTACCTCTATCCCCATGCTGCGCGCCGTGCCTTTAATAGTCTTTATCGCGCCGTCCATATCTTTCGCGTTCAGATCTTTCGCCTTCATCTGCGCGATCTCTTTTATCTGTTCCAATGTCACCTTGCCTACTTTTTCTTTATTAGGTGTTCCGCTGGCCTTGGCCACCCCGCACGCCCTCTTCAGGAGAACCGGGCACGGGGGGCTTTTAATCAGAAAGGTGAATGTCCTGTCTTCGTACGCTGTTATTATGACGGGCAGCGTCAGCCCCTCCTGCGACTTCGTCTTTTCGTTAAAGGACTTGCAGAATTCCATTATGTTTAGGCCGTGCTGTCCAAGGGCCGGCCCTACGGGCGGCGCGGGGTTAGCCTGCCCAGCCTGACAATATAATCTTATTACCGCCTTAACCTTTTTTGCCATTGACGCTATCCTCTGCCGCCCTCTGACTTCTGTCTTCTGTTATCTGTTTTCTCGCCATCAACATCACACTTTCTCCACCTGCCATGTCTCCAGTTCCACCGGCGCTGCCCTTCCGAATATCGAGATCATAACCTTTACCTTGCCTTTTGCCGGATTGACCTCTTCGACAGTGCCATTGAAATTTACGAATGGCCCGTCGTTTACCCTTACATTCTCACCTTTTTCGAATATGACCTTTGGTGTCGGCCTCTCCCTGGCAGATTCCGCCTGTTTAAGTATCGTTGTTATCTCTGACTCTTTCAACGGGACCGGCCTTGAACCTGCCCCGACAAAACCGCTCACCCCGGGAGTCGTGCGGACCGCGTACCAGGTTTCGTCTGTCAGCTCCATTTCAACCAGGACATAACCCGGAAAGAATTTGCGCTGGCTTATCTTTTTCTTCCCGCCCTTTACCTCCGCTACCTGCTCCGTAGGAATAATCACCTGCGCGATCAGGTCTCCCGTAACACCGGATTTGACCTTCCCATCAATTGCGCCCTTTACCTTGTCTTCGTACCCTGTCTGTGTGTGGAGTACATACCACCGCTTTGCCATCGCGAGCCCAAACCTTATATTATTGAGTCCCCGCCACGAGGGGTCATAGCCTTGAAAAGGCCATAACGATATTTACTATTTTCGACAGGACGAGGTCGCAGATGCCTATAAATACGGATACGATACCGAGCGAGACCAGCACTATGACCGTAGACCCCATAAGCTCATCTTTCGAAGACCAGGATACCCTGGACAGCTCCAGCTTTACGTCCCTAAGATATGCTATAAACTTATTTGCCATATTTTATAAAGTCGGCGCTCGCTCGTTTCAATTCCCACATGGCAGGAGCGGAGGGAATTGGCTACTTCGCCGCCAGAGGCGGCTGCGTAGCCTCACCTCGCTCGCTGACGGCCAGAGGCCTTTTCCTCGCTTCGCTCGGCGCTCGCTCGTTTCAATTCCCACATGGCAGGAGCGGAGGGAATTGAACCCCCAGTCACGGTTTTGGAGACCGTTGGTTTACCGTTAACCGACGCTCCTACCGCATTTTTGCCCCTCTTATTTTATCTCCTTATGCGAAGTATGCTTCTTACAAAATTTACAGAACTTCTTCAGCTCGAGCTTATCCGGATTCTTCTTTTTGTTCTTTGTTGAGGTGTAGTTTCTGTTTTTGCACGCGGTGCACTCAAAAGTTATGACTTCCTGCATCAATTCACCATGTAAGCTGTGTCAATATCAAAAATCAAATATCAAGTATCAAAATTTAGGTGTCCTTCGGACCTTGTATACGCTGTGCCGGCAACTCGGTATCTTTCATTTTTGGTTTGTATTTTTTATTTTTTATTTTTAATTTTTGATTTCACTCTATCACCTCGGTTACAACCCCCGCGCCCACCGTATGTCCGCCTTCTCGTATGGCGAACCTCAGCTCTTTCTCAAGGGCTATCGGAGTTATCAGGGCGACTTCCAGATTAACGTTATCGCCGGGCATCACCATCTCAACGCCTTTTGGAAGCGTCACAACGCCTGTGAC
>JAHFGN010000043.1 GCA_023247415.1 Candidatus Omnitrophota bacterium | reverse complement strand
GCGGCGCTTCAGCGAACGGGGAGCATGGCCATGGAAAAGATGGTCCGCGGCGTAAGGGGGAACAATGAGGCCAGGAGAAACGGCCTTCGCGAGGCGAAATCATTCTCTATCCCGAACGCAGGCACAATCCTTTTCACGAGCGGCGTCGACAGCGTCGAGAGGCGTTTCTATTTATCAGCGGATAAGATAATATATCGATGCGGCGGCGGAGAGTCAACCCTCGCTCATGATGTCGACAGCCTGGCATTTTCCAAGATCGCCAATAAAAGGATCAGGATAGATGTAACACTCCAGGAAGAGATTAAAGGCAAGACAATAAGCGTGAACTTAGAGAGCGAGGTCCTTATACGAAATTGAACAGACGAGGCATAGCGTTCATAATTGTTTTGGGTTTTACCCTGCTCCTCGGAGTCATCTCAACCGGTTTCATAATATTGACGAACAATGAGATAACCTTCTGCAGGAAGATTGTTGACTCTCACAAGGCGTTCTACCTCGCTGAGGCTGGGATCGAGAAGGCTACATTCGCGCTGGCAAAAAATGACGCGTACGCCGGAGAGACCAACATCGCCTTGGGCGGCGGCGCGTATGATGTTGTTGTGACTCAAGTCGGCGCTCAAAAGCAGATAGACGCCATCGGCTATGTGCCAACCAAGGCCGCGCCCCGCGCCCGGAGAGAGATTTTAGTCACAACCGTACGGCCTGATAATCCAATTGCTGTGACAAGCGCGGTTACAGGAGGCGGCGCTGTCACGGTGAGCGGCAATGCCAAGATCAAGGGAAAGGATCTCGCCGGCATTACTGTGCCTTCAGGGACTTCTGTGTCAATAAGCGGAAGCGCTACAGTGAGCGGCGACCCGCAAATAGCGTACAGCCCTACACCAACATTCGAGGCTGTCTTCGGAATGTCAGAGACCCAGATGAAGCTGTTAGCGACAGTATACACGAACCCCAACAACAACGTGCCGAATCCGGCAAACGGCGTTACTTGGATTGAGGGCAACGCGACATACACAAGTTCGCAATGGGAGGGGGACGGCATCTTGATAGTAACAGGAAACCTTGAGCTTCGCGGCGGAGAATTCAAAGGCGTAATATATGTTAAGGGCAGCGCAACTGTAGGAGTAGGAAACCCGGAAATAGAGGGCGCGCTCATATCTCTAGGGACAGGGGATTACAAGGGAAGTTCAGAGATCAAATATGAGGAAGAGGAGATAGAGGATATAAAGAATTATTATCCATATACGATATTCTCGTGGAAAGAGGTATGACAAAAAAGGCTGAAAAGGCGATAGGCATTGATATAGGCACATACGCCTTGAAAATGGTGGAGCTTTATCGTTCGAAGAATGAATCGAGGCTTACCGGTTTCGCGTACGCCAGGATAGAGGACGCCTCGCCTGAGTCGTTGATTGAGATGATAAAAAAACTTAGCCGGGATTCCATGCTAAGCGCAAAAGATGTCAATGCGGCTGTCTCCGGCTCGCAGGTCATAACGAGGTTTGTAAATATGCCGGCCATGTCAGACGCCGAGATAGCCAGCGCCCTCACATTTGAGGTTGAGAAGAATGTCCCATTCGAGCGCGATGAGGTTGTCTATGATTATGAGATCATGGAACGGGACAAGGACAGGAAATCCACAATACTCCTGGCCGCCGCCAAAAAAGATAATATCGACCGCTGTATAAAAATAATCGGATCGGCGGGGTTTTCGCTTAAGACGATAGACGTGGATTCCTTCGCCCTGGCGAACGCCTTCATAAAAAATTTAGCCTCAAGACTGGACCCGGGCAGGACCGCGGCCCTCCTGAACATAGGGGCCAAATTTACAAATCTAAATATATTGTGCGGCCAGACCTTGAGCTTCTCCAGGGATATCCAATTGGGCGGCAATGACATTGACGAGACGATCTCCCGCGTATTGGGCTTAGACGTCAGGGCCGCCGAGGCCGTTAAACAAAAACCGGAGGAACATCGGGACGCGGTAGGCGCTCCGATAAGAACGGTATTGGCAGGCCTGGCAGACGAGATCAGGCTTTCCTTCGGATATTTTGAGAATAGATTCGGCAGGGGCGTGGACGATATATATGTGTCAGGCGGATCTTCCAACCTGACAGGCTTGCCGGAATTCCTGAAGGAAGGGCTTGGGGCAGAGATAGTCCTGTGGGATCCCATATCCGCCTTAACGACCAATGAACATGATGCAGCCGGGATACCGATCCAGACAAGAAGGGCATTGGCCGTAAGTGTAGGGTTGGCCCTGAGGTAGAGCAATATGATAGAGATAAATCTTTTACCGGAAGAGCTTAGGCGAGCGCGGTCAAGGGAAAAAGTTTTTAGCCTAAACGCGATAAGGGAGACATTTGCCTCACCCGACTTTAAATTGGGGCACCTGGCCGCGTGGCTGGCCGCGTTTCTTTTATTTTTTCAATCGATAGTAATGGTGTCGCAGATATTATCCAGGGTAAGACTCAACGTCCTGAAGGCCGGGTATTCAAAAATGAGCCAGAAGAAGCAGGGCGTGGATTCCATGAAGGCTGAGATAGAGTCAATAGCCAGAAAGGCGCCTTCAATCGATTCCGTTTTAAGGCGCGACTTCAGCTGGACGCAGAAGTTGAATGCCCTGAGCGATTCTGTGACGTCCGGCATATGGCTGACAGAGCTGTCTTACAATGAGACTCCCAAAGAAGATAAAGAGCCCGGAAAGCAGGCCAAGGCCCTCAAGGCCAAGAAGACGCTTGAGAGATCTCTTACGCTGTCCGGATACGCCTATACCGCGGGCGAGGACCCAACCGCGTCCATCGGAAAGTTCATCAATGCCTTGAAGGCAAATAAGAATTTTTATGACGGCTTTGGGAATATATCGGTCGAGAGCATCAAGGGAGACAAGTTTGAGACCCAGGAGGTCATGTCTTTTAAGATCGTATGCTCTTCTTAAAGTACCTCATTTTTGTAGGCTGAGGGGAAAGAGCTTAATTTAGCGCTGCTTATGAATATAGAATCAATTTTAGAGTCATTTAAGGGTCAGGATAAGAAGACCGCGCGGTATGCGGTTATCGCGGGGGCCATTCTCGTCGTGGATATCCTCTTTGTCGCGTCCCCGCAGGTCATGGACCTGCTCTCGGTATCAAGGCAGGCGTCCCTTACCAGTCTTCAGATAAACTCGGCCAACGCGGAGATGCGCAAATTAGATTTTTATAAGAAGACGCTGGAAGAGTCCAACAAGAAGTTCAGCTGGCAAAAGGATAGGCTGCTTTCGCACGAAGGCGATATACCCGATCTCTTAGAGTCAATAGCGGCTATGGCCAGGGAATCAGGCGTCAAGATAATAAGCATAAAACCTATAGCTGCCCGGGACAGGACAAAAGACGCCGGGAGCGGGCCATGCAGGGACATCCCGATATTGATAAACGCCAAAGCGGGGTATCACGAACTCGGGGTTTTCGCGTCCCGCGTCGAAAATGCCGGAAAATTCATGAAGATAGCCGATATACATATTACATCAAACAAGGCCTCTGTAAGAAAGCATGATATCGAATTGCTGGTATCGGCCTTCTTACTTTCAAACGGCGGATAGACTTGTTCAAGAAGAATATTTTAGCCATTGTGTTTTGCCTGGCCGGATGCTTATATCCCGGCGGCTCATCCCGCGCGGGCGGCCTCACCTATGATTTCAAGGGGAAGAGGGACCCGTTCATGCCGCTTGTAACCAGCGAACGTCAGGTCGTATCCGTGGAAGATATCGTCTCCATCAATGACGTGAGCCTGGAAGGGCTGGCTGTGGGAAGGCAAGGCAAAAAGGTAGCCATAATAAACGGCGTCATGTTAAAAGAAGGGGAAAGAATAGGGAATGTGGAACTCAAGGCGATCGGCGATAAATCTGTCAAGCTGCTGATCGACGGCGGTGAGTACGAATTGCGCCTGCCTGAGGAAGAAAGATAACAAAAGGAGGGGAAAGTGGTTAAAAAATATTTTATCGCTCTAATCGCGTCTATCTTTTTTATATCCTCCACCCAGGTTGTATGGAGCGCGTCAGAACCGCCGCCCGAAGGCGTGACAGAGGCCAAGGTGCAGGAGTCGCCTCCTAAGCCTGCGGAGGCGGCCGCGCCCGAGAAGCCGGCGTCTACGCCTGAGGAGCCGGCGTCTTTGATGGCCCCAGGCAATATCACGGTAAATTTTAAGGGGGCGGACATACGTACGGTCTTGAGCTATATATCCGAGGTATCCGGAGTGGACATAGTCCCGGCGCCGGATGTAAAGGGGCCGGTAGACCTAAGGCTCACCGATAAGCCGTGGAAGGTGGCCCTGGATATAATAGTCAGGAATTACGGGTTTGCCTATGAGAGGGAGGGCGATATCGTAAGGGTTGACACCGTTGATAAATTAAAGCAGCAGGAGGTTGTGACGCAGACCTACAATCTCAATTACGCTGTCGCCAAGGATATCGTGAACGCGGTAAAGGATATGGCGAGCGATCGCGGCAAGATAATGTATGACGAGAGGACCAATATCCTGCTGGTTACGGATATCCCCACAAATATATACAAGATAAGCCAGGTTGTGGAAAGGCTCGACGCGAAGACGCCCCAGGTCCTGATTGAGGCGAGGATCCTCGAGACTGTCCTTGGCGCTAACGAGAAGATGGGCATAGACTGGAATCTGAAGATCGCGGCATCAGGGGCAAAGAGGCCTACGACTATCCCCTTCTATCATGGCCAGCCGCCGTTTGGCATGAAATTCGATGAGAAGATAATGCTGCCCATAGGGCAGACATCGACAGTGACGTCGACCGTGCAATCCGGCGGACAGACAACAACTCCAAGCCTAGCGGAGTTCGCAAGCAATCCATCTGGGCCAGTATCATTCCCGTTTGCCGCCAAGAGTGATTTTACCTTCGGCACCCTGGATTTCACCCAGTTCTCCGCTATTCTGGAGATGCTCAAGGACAGGTCCAGCACACAGATTATATCTAACCCGCGAGTGGCGACGCTCAATAACAAAGAGGCGTCGATACAGGTTGGCGAGACCCTCGGACTGCCCAAGTATGAGAGAAATGCCACTACCGGAAAGATGGAGATTACCGGGTATGAATCGAAGGACCTCGGCATAAAACTGAAGGTAGTCCCGCATATAAATACAAAGGAGGAGATAGTCGTAGAGCTGAAGCCTGAGATAAGCGATCTTCTGCGTTATGATACGCTTGACGCGGCAAGCGGCGTAAAGGCGCCTGTATTTTCAACGAGGGTGGCCAATACCCAGGTCATGATACAGGACGGCCAGACGATATTCATCGGCGGCCTCATAAAGGAAAACAACAAAGACTACAAGAAGAAGCTGCCCATCCTGGGAGACCTGTTGGGCGATGTCCCGTATCTCGGCCTCTTATTCTCGAAGAAAGAAACTGTCAAAGAAAAGACGGAGCTCATATTCTTCATAACAGTCCACATAGTATCGGAAGGCAAGGATATAAAAGACCTGCCGAGCGCCGCGAAGGCGTATAACCCTGTATTTTCGTTATATGAAGAAAAGGACACGCCCAAGAAGAGGAAGTTGAAGAAGAGGCTTGATTAGAGAGATCAGGGTGAGATTCCGAAAGAAGGGTATGATGGTCTTTATATCGCACCTTGACCTTATGAGGCTGTTTCAGCGCGCGGCGAGAAGGGCAGGGCTTCCTCTTGAGCTCACCGAGGGCTTCAACCCGCACCCCAAGATAAGCATTAAAAACGCGCTTAAGTTAGGATTAGAAAGCGATTCGTTGGAGGCGTCATTCACGCTGGCGTCTGATTTGGACGCGCTGGAATTTAAGGACAGAATGAATAACCAACTGCCGGAGGGCATAAAGATAACGGAGGCGTTATAAAATCAAAAATCAAAAATTAAAAATTAAACCGGAGCGCTATGAATAAAGAGATATATATAAATGTAGACCTGTTGGAGACGAGGGTAGCTGTCCTGGAGGATAAGCGGCTTGAGGAGTTCTATGTAGAGCGGCACGATGCGCCGAGGCTGGCGGGAAGCTTCTACAAAGGCAGAGTCGAGAGCATCCTGCCCGGGATGGGCGCTGCCTTCGTGGATATCGGGCTGGAGAAGAACGGCTTCCTGTACGTATCCGACGTTATAGGCGCCCCCACCGCGGAGGGAGGCTTCGATCTGTTGGAGGATAGGGCCGCCCAGGGCGCGGCCGCAAAAGATAAGGCAGGCTCCTCCATCAGCGAACTGCTTAAAAAAGGCGACGAGGTCCTGGTCCAGATCGTAAAAGAACCTCTCGGGACTAAGGGCGCGCGCCTTACCACGCATATAAGCCTGCCGGGACATTTTCTGGTGCTGATGCCGTTTTCGCCGACTATCGGGATATCTAAAAGGATAAACGACCCCCGGGAAAGGGAGCGGATAAAAAATATATTGAAGGAACTAAGGATGCCTAAAGAGATGGGGTTGGTTGTCCGGACAGCGAGCCAGGGCGCCCAGAGGCGGGAGCTTATAAGCGAGGCGAAATACCTGATGAGGTTGTGGCACGGCATCAAGGAAAGGGCCAAGAGGGTCAAGGCCCCGAGCATAGTCTATGAGGAATACGAGCTTGTCCTGCGTGTCGGACGCGACATGATGAGAGATGACGTCGCGTCTGTTGAGATAGATTCCCGGATAGATTTTAAGAAACTCGTCAGGTTTTTGGGGTCTTTCTCGTCAAGCCTCAGGGCCAAGGTGAGGCTCTACAGGTTCGCGCCTCCGATATTCGAGAAATACGGCGTAGAGGAACAGGTGGATAAGCTGTATCACAGGGTTGCATACCTCAAATCAGGAGGCCACCTCATCATAGAGCAGACCGAAAGCCTTGTCGCGATAGATGTGAATTCAGGAAAGTTCGTCGGCAGGAAAAACCTGGAGGATACAGCGTTCAGGACAAATATGGAGGCTGCCCTCGAGATAGCGAAACAACTCCGCCTCCGGGACCTGGGGGGGATCATCATAATAGATTTCATAGATATGGAATTTCCGGCCCACAGGCAGAAGGTATTCAAGGCCCTTGAGGACGCGATCGCGAGGGACAAGGCGAAGAACAACATCCTCAGCATCTCGAGCATCGGCCTGGTGGAGATGACGAGACAGCGCATGAGGAAGTCTATAGAAGGCTCAAGCTATGAGAAGTGCCCGTACTGCAGCGGCCGCGGCATGATAAAATCCGCGCCGACCGTCTCTATAGAAGCCGCCAGGAAGCTGGAAAAGTTCTTAAGCCATAACAGGTTCAGGGAGGTCTTCGTATCTGTCCATCCGGACGTCTCGGCATACATCTCTGACCCAAAGAGGCGCATCGTGAACCTCCTGGAGAAGCGCTTCAGGGTCAGGATCAGGGTGATGGATGACGCCAGCCTGCACATGGAGGAGGTCAAGATAGAGGGGGCGAGGTGAAGACTTGACATATTACCGACAGCTATGATATATTACTTCGGTAGCATGATGAAGAAACCAGAAACCAGAGTACAGAAACCAGAATCTGGTATCTGGTTTCTGGTTACTTAAGCAATTACAAGGAGAAAACAGTGTACGCGATTGTTGAGACAGGGTCAAAGCAGTATAAGGTGGCAAAAGACGACATAATTACAGTAGAGAAGTTGAAGGTGAAAGAAGGCAAGGAAAATATCATAAAGCTTGATAAGGTCCTTCTCGTTAAGGAGGGGAACTCTTTTCATATAGGGAATCCCTATCTTAAAGATGCGAGCGTCTCCTGCGATGTCCTGGGGGCTATAAGGGCTCCCAAGGTCATAGCCTTTAAGTTCAAGCGGAGGAAGAGCGAGAAGAAGAAGATAGGACACAGGCAGGACCTGATCAGGCTTAAAGTTAAATCTATCGAGATAGGCGGGTGATCACATGGGAAAAGGTTCTTCAAGCGGAAAGAATAACAGAGAATCCTGCGCGCAGCGGCTCGGCGTAAAACTTTACGGCGGTGAGATGGTGCGGGCCGGCGGCATAATAATCAGGCAGAGGGGCACAAAGTTCTCACCCGGCAGAGGCGTGGCAAAGGCCAAAGACGATACCCTCTTCGCCCTCGTCGACGGAATTGTCAATTTCGATCCACGGCATATCGTAAGCGTAACAACGTCGGGGCACCGCAAGAAATAATGTTCATAGACCAGGCCAGGATTTACATCAAGGCCGGCGATGGCGGGGATGGCTGCTCCAGCATATACCGGGATAAGTATAATCGGCGCGGCAGGTTTGACGGCGGACCAGGCGGAATAGGCGGCCGCGTCATCCTGAAGGCCGATTGCAACATACAAACCCTCCTGGACTTTCAATATCATAAACACCTCGCGGCAGAACGCGGCGGACACGGCGGTTCCAATAATAAGAAAGGGCGAAGCGGAGGGGATTTGATTGTGCTGGTCCCTCCCGGGACGATAATACGCGATGCCAACGAAGGATTGGTGCTGCGCGACCTCGTAAAGCCGGGCGATGAGGTCATTATAGCGAAAGGCGGAATGGGCGGCCGCGGCAACGCCGGCGGCAGGGAAGCCACAGCGGGCAAACCCGGCGAAGAGCGAGAGGTCTTATTAGAGCTGAAGTTGATCGCTGATGTAGGGATCATCGGCTACCCGAATGCCGGTAAATCAACCCTCATCAGCAAAATATCAAGCGCAAGGCCCAAAATCGCCAACTACCCATTCACTACAAAAGAACCTGTGCTTGGCGTTGTAAAACCGCATGAAGGCGTGTCGTTTGTCGTAGCTGACATCCCGGGGTTAATAGAAGGCGCTCACCACGGCAGGGGCCTGGGCGATAAGTTCCTGCGCCATATCGAACGGACGCGGGTCCTGATCCACCTGGTGGACATATCAGGCCAGGAGGGAAGATCCCCCTGGAGCGATTATGCCGCGGTTGGAGGGGAGCTGAAGCTCTATTCGAAGGAGCTGGCCAAGAGGCCCCAGGTGATAGCCCTCAATAAGATAGATCTGCCCGGCTCAAGAGAGAATATAACGGCGTTCCGCAAAAAGACGAGAAAGAAGGCATTTCCTGTATCCGCCCTCACAGGAGATGGGGTGAAGCGGTTGTTGAATGAGGTCTATAAACTGCTGAAAAAGGCCGTACTTAGTACATAGTACATAGTACTTAGTAAAAACAAAAACAAAAATAAAAGATGCGAAAAATAGTCGTAAAACTTGGCACGCGCACGCTCACCACCGGCCAGAACAGGCTCGACAGGCGCAATATACAGGAGACGGTCCGGCAAATGTGCGAACTTGCTCAAAGAGGCGTTAAGGTAATCCTGGTGACATCCGGCGCCATAGCCAGCGGCATGGGGCTTTTGGGGTTGAAAAAAAAGCCCAGTGTCCTCGCCGCGCTTCAGGCAGCGGCCGCCATCGGGCAGAACCGCCTCATGGACATATACAGCGAGTTCTTTGGCGCCGGGGGATACGCGACAGGACAGATGTTATTGACGCAGGAGGACTTCAACGACCGGAAACGATATTTAAACATAAAGTATACATTGCGCGAACTTCTCAAGTTTAACGCGGTCCCGATAATAAACGAGAATGACACTGTGTCTACGGAGGAGATAAGATGCGGCGACAATGACCGCCTCTCGAGCCTTGTCGCGGACCTGGCTGAAGCGGACATGTTGATCATACTGACGGATGTCGACGGCCTGATGGATGAAAATGGCGGCGTGGTCAGCCTTGTTGAGGATATAGACAGCCGCATCGCGAAGATGGTCAAGGCATCACGATGTGATATATCAAGAGGAGGCATGGCCACAAAGCTGGAGGCCGCGCGCCGCGCGACCGAGGCCGGCATAGATTGTGTCGTCGCCAACGGCAGGACAAAAGACGTAATCCTTAAAGTTGTCGACGGGCAGAAGGTTGGGACGTTCTTCAGGGCCAGGGGGATGGGCCTTGCCGCGCGAAAGAGGTGGATAGCGTTTTCATCGAAGACAAAAGGCGCTGTCATCGTTGACAGCGGCGCGCGGGAGGCGCTGGTGGAAAGAAGCAAGAGTCTTTTGGCGTCCGGCATAGTCGGAGTTCAGGGGAGATTTAAAGCCAAAGACACCGTCAGCATATTAGATGAGTCCAATAATGAATTCGCAAGAGGCGTTGCCGGCTATTCCTCCGAAGAGATAGGGATTATAAAAGGTATGCGCTCGTCGGATCTGGCGAAGGCATTGGGTCGCAAGGCGAAGGATGAAGTGATCCATAAAGATAACCTGGTTATACTATAGGGAGTTTTAAAGAGATGGCTTCAGTAGAAAGGCAGATTATCAGGATATGCAAGGCCGCCAGGGAGGCCTCGAGGTATCTTGCGTTGGCTGACACAGAGAAAAAGAACGACGCGCTGGAGGGCATGGCCAGGGCCCTTATCAAAAGGGTGGATTATATATTGGACGCGAACGCGAAAGATGCGCGCAACGCTAGGGCCGCCGGCCTGCCCAGCGCCATGATCGACAGGCTCTTGCTGAACGTAAAGAGGATACGTTCTATGGCGGATTCCATATCGGAAATAGCGCGCCTCGGCGACCCTGTCGGAGAAGTGCTGGAATTCAAGAAGGCACCAAGCGGTATTCTCATTGGAAAGATGCGCGTTCCCATAGGAGTCATATTGGTCATCTATGAATCCAGGCCAAATGTCACGAGCGACTGCGCCGCGTTATGTCTTAAGTCAGGCAACAGCGTCATACTGCGCGGCGGCAGCGAGGCTCTGAATTCCAACACTGCGATCTATAAGACGCTAAAAGCCGCCTTGCGCGGATTTCCTGAGGGCATTATAAATCTAATAACAAGGCCCGGCCGCGGCATTGTCAGGACCTTATTGAGGCAGTCGGGCTATATAGACCTGGTCATGCCGCGCGGGGGAGAGTCGCTGATTTCGGATGTAACGCGGTTTTCGAGGATACCTGTTATAAAACATTATAAGGGCGTGTGCCATACATATGTGGATAAGTCTTGCGACCTGGCGATGGCCCGGAGGATATGCATGAACGCGAAAGTCCAGAGACCGGCTGTATGCAACGCGATGGAGACGCTCCTGGTCCATAAGGATATAGCGGATATATTTCTGCCGATGATAGCGAAAAATTTAAAGTCCTCCGGCGTCGAGATACGCGGATGCGATAGGACGCGAAAAATCCTGCGCGATGAGGACATAAGGCCCGCGAAGGAGGACGATTGGTATGCCGAATATCTCGACCTGATCTTATCCGTTAAAGTGGTCGATGGCCTGGACGCGGCAATCGCGCACATAACAAAGTACGGCTCAAGCCACTCTGACTCTATCGTGACAGACGACCACTCGCAAGCCCTAAAATTTTTGAAGAGGATAGATTCCGCGTGCGTTTATGTCAACGCGTCAACGCGATTTACGGACGGAAAAGAGTTTGGGAAGGGCGCTGAGATAGGCATATCAACCGACAAGATCCACGCCCGCGGTCCGATGGCCCTTGAGGAGCTGACAAGCTACAAGTATATCATCTTCGGCAAAGGCCAGATACGAGGATAGGGCAAATTCTAAATACTAAATTCTAAACAAGCAAGCAAACAAACAAACTCAAAACTCTAAACTCAAGACATGCCGGTTTCGTATTTTGGATTTAGGATTTGTTTAGGATTTAGAGTTTTGGATTTAGGATTTACCTGTCGTACACAATAGCTGCAATCATGCTATGAGAATAGGAATACTCGGGGGGACGTTCAACCCGGTTCATATAGGCCATCTCATCCTTGCGGAAGAGGCGGTCTGGAAGTTGAAGCTGGATAAGGTCATCTTCGTGCCGGCGTACATGCCGCCTCATAAGAAGATAGAGGGGGGTTCAGCCGCTGAAGACAGACTGTCCATGGTTAAACTCGCGATCGAGGGCAACCCGAAGTTCGAGGTCTCCGCCGTCGAGATAGACGCCAGGAAGAGGTCGTATTCAGTGGATACGCTGAAATCCTTCAAGGATACCTACGGTTCCGGCGCGGAATTATTCTTTCTGACAGGGTCCGACTCCCTGAAGGACCTCTTTTCATGGAAGGATATAGAGGATATATTTAAGCTGTCTAAGTTTGTAGTGGCCAACAGGCCCGGCTATCCTGTTCGGAACGTCCCGAAAGAGGCCGAGACAGTGGCGATAACGCCCATCGAGGTCTCGTCGCAAGACATACGCCGGCGTCTTGGCGAGGACAAGTCCATAAGATACCTCGTCCCGGAGAAGGTGCGGGAATACATAATCAGCAAGCGTCTGTATTTGACACGCGAGGGGTGATATGATATACTTTAGTTTCATATTGAGCCAAAACGAAATAAGGGGGTGAGGAAAGATGGCAGATACAGGATATTGCGTGAAGTGCAAGGAAAAAAGAGAGATAAAAGACCCGCAGAAGGTCACTATGAAAAATAAGAGACAGGCCCTGAAAGGCAAGTGCCCCACATGCGGAACAGGGATGTTCAGGATCTTGAAGTAATAGATATATTCAACTTTTCAAAAGGTGAGAATCTATAGATACTAAAGTCAGGGTCTTGGCGATAGCCAATGCCGCCTGCGAGAAGAAGGCGGACGATATCGTCATCATCGATATGCGGAAGATGCCTTCTATCGGCGATTATTTCGTCATAGCCAGCGGCGAGTCCGCGCCCCAGGTCAAGGCGATATCTGAAAATATAGTAGATAAGCTGCGCAAGGAGGGGGTAAGGCCGCTGCATGTGGAGGAGGATGTTGGAGACCCCACATGGATAATCCTTGATTACGGCGACTGCGTAGCGCATATATTTCACGATTCTGCCCGCAAGTTTTATAATTTAGAACGCCTTTGGGGCGACGCGCCTCAAAGGCGTTTTAAAGTCCGGAAACCTCAAGGCACAAAAAAACAGAAGCATGCTTTACG
>JAHFGN010000072.1 GCA_023247415.1 Candidatus Omnitrophota bacterium | reverse complement strand
CGATCTAACAACCTTAACACTATAAAGCAGATCTTTTAAACCTAAAAACACATTAAAACTGACTCTTTTAATCTTTTTCAAGCTCCGAGGAAGGGGGGTACGATCTATCTTCCCATTCCCGCCCCATTTTTCCGCCTGCCTTGACAAAGCCCAATTTATATGGTATATTTTTAACACATTTATGGAGATATTGAGCCGTATAAATTGGGTGGATATTTTGTCCCTAATTCTTTTGCTTAGAATAGTTTACGCATCTTTTAGGGGAGGGTTAAGCCATGAATTGTTCTCAACCCTGGGCGTCTTCTTTAACCTAATAGTCTCCATACATTATTATTCGAAGTTAGGTAATTTTGTATCAGATACAGTAAGTGGGTTTCCCCTCGCGTTGTCCAATTTCTTCAGTTTTCTAATGCTGTCAACGGCGTTTGCCCTGTTATTCCGCCTTATCAGGGCAATATTGGACAAGGTAATAAGAATAGAATGGCACCCATTTATCGAGGGTTTCGGCGGGCTTGTGGCGGGGACGGTCAAGGCGTTCATGTCAGTGAGCCTTGTGCTGATAATTCTGATACTCCTGCCTCTGCCGTATATGCAGTGGTCTATCAGGGATAAGTCAGTCACTGGGATGTTCTTTTTGAACATAGGCCCGACAATATACGCGAAGACTTACAGACAGATTCCAGGCATCAAGACGCAGGGCGAGCCTATAGATATGAAAGAATTTATGAGGGCGCTTACCGAGGATAAGGCTGTCGGGCCGATTAATGATAAGGCCAAACCTTCCCAAAAGGTCCCCCACGAAAGATAGGGCTTGATCTTCTCGCCAGGAGATAAGTGAAAAATGTCTCTTACCAAGACTTGAAGGAAGTTTTTTCTATTTAAAGGAGGAGGGGTGAATGAGATTAGGAGACCTGTACGAGTTTGTCGTAGAAAAAGGCATTAAAAACGATCCGCGCACAGCGCGGCAGATAAAAGAAGAGCTGCGGAGGCGGCGGCAGGAGTTTAATAAGTTAAAGCCAAAAGACAAGGCGGCATATGACAGGGAGCGCTTTAAACATCCATATGATGACACGCGCATCCTTTATGGAAACCCTAATCTTGATATCAAGACGGTAATCATAGGCATAGACATGGAGGCCCAGGAGCTTCTATTGGCGGACAGGCTGAACCAGAAGCAAGAGGAGATAGATCTTGTGATAGCCCATCACCCGGAGGGCAGGGCCTGGGCCGGATTCTATAACGTGATGTATATGCAGGAGGATATCCTGAATAAATTCGGGGTATCGCCGGAAGTGAGCAAAGACCTGATGAGGGAGAGGATAGGCGAGGTGGAGAGGGCAGTCTCGCCGGGCAACCACACCCGGAGCGTCGACGTGGCGCGGCTTCTGGATATGCCGTTCATGTGCGTCCATACGCCTGCGGACAATCATGTCACGACGTATCTGCAGAAACTCTTCGATAAGGCCGGGCCCAAGAGGCTGTCGAACGTCCTGGAGACGCTGAAATCCATACCGGAGTACCGCGACGCCATGGAGAAGAACTCCGGTCCGCGCATCCTGCTCGGGGATCCCAAGAAAGACGCCGGAAAGATTTTTGTGGATATGACAGGCGGAACAGAGGGGTCGAAGAGGGTATTCGCGAGGCTCTCTCAGGCCGGCGTCGGCACAATTGTGGCGATGCATCTTGATGAACAACACTACAAGATCGCGAAGACAGAGCATATCAATGTCGTAATAGCCGGGCACATAGCCAGCGATACGCTGGGCTTAAACCTGTTGTTCGACTCCGTGACTCAGAAAGAAGAATTGCGCATTATCCCGTGCTCGGGTTTCGTCCGGGTGAAGAGATAAAAAGCAGTACATAGTGCTTAGTACTTAGTACATAGTACTTAGTACATAGTACATAGTAAAAAATGCCTATCCCCGATCAAATTTTAGATGAAATTCAAAATAAGGTGAATATAGTCGAGGTCATATCCGCCTACGTCCCCTTGAAGAAGGCCGGAAGAAATTATAAGGGTCTGTGCCCCTTCCATCATGAGAAAACGCCGTCTTTTATGGTGAGCCAGGATAAACAGATATACCACTGTTTTGGCTGCGGCGCCGGAGGCAATGCCTTCAGTTTTCTTATGCGGCAGGAGAGGTTGGAATTCCCCGAGGCGGTGAGATTATTGGCTGAAAAAGCCGGTATCCGGCTTCCGTCTTCTTCTTACGGCGACAAGGCGTCCTCGTCTCTTGCCAATAAGATTTACGAGGTTAATGAACTGGCCTGCTCATTCTACCAGGCCAATCTGGCCGGAGATAAAGACGCCAGCGGATATCTTAACTCCAGAGGCATAGGACAGGAGGCTGTCAAGTCATTCAGGCTGGGAATAGCCCCAAAGGCATGGGACGGTCTTCTTAATTTTTTGAAAGCCAAGGGCGTCTCTTTGGAGATCATCGAAAAGGCGGGCCTCATAATACCAAGCGATAGAGGCGGCCACTACGACAGGTTCAGGGAGAGAGTAACCTTTCCGATTTTTGATTTGAGGTCCAGGATACTGGGTTTTGGCGCAAGGGTAATGGATTCGAGCCTGCCGAAATACGTCAACTCGCCTGAGACGGTTGTTTATTCAAAGGGACAAAACCTATACGGCTTCAACTTCAGTAAGGAAGATATAAAAAAGGCGAACTACGCGATCGTGGTCGAGGGCTACATGGATTTCATACTCCCATTTCAGGCCGGCGTGCGCAATATTGTGGCGACATTGGGCACAGCGCTGACCGGCGACCAGGCGCGGCTCCTGAAGAGATTCGCGAAAACGTGCGTGATCGTCTACGACCCTGATGAGGCCGGCGAATCTGCCTCATTGCGGAATCTCGACATTTTTATAAAGGAAGGCCTGGGCGTATACATAGCCGCTCTGAAAAAGGGTTATGATCCGGACAGTTTTGTAAGAAATTTTGGAGTAGAGGGTTTCAGAGAAGTTATAAAAGAGGCTAAGAACCTCTTCGATTATAAGCTGGAGTTATTAAGCCAGAGGTTCAACCCGAACGATATACACGGAAAAGTCGAGATAGCCCAGGAGATGCTTCCGACCATCGCGAAGATAGATAATGCCATTTTGCAGTCGAGCCTGATCAAGCGCCTGGGGCAAGCGCTCTCGATAGATGAAGACTCTCTGCGCGTTGAGCTGAAGAAGGTCAAGACGGATTACAGCCATAGGCCGTCAAAGGCTCAAACGCCAAGAAACGAGAAGGGAAAAGAGACCGGAAAAGCCGAGAAGATGCTTCTTGGCATGATGCTTGAGGATAGGGATTTCATCAAACGCTCAATAGATATCATAAAGCCGGAGGAATTTAGAGACGACGCCATGCGCGAAATCATCAAAGTCCTGTTTAGCTATGACCCGGAGGCCAAGATGGCGTCAGTCGCAAGCTCGCTCCTCAGCCATTTCAAAGATAACGAAGATGTGTGTCAGATTGTATTGGAGGCCGCCTCGCTGAACGAGGCGATTTCAGACAGCAACAAGGTCTTTGTAGATTGCGTGGAGACTATAAAGAAGGGGAATATCCGGCTGCAGCTTGCGGCGCTTCAGGACGCGATCAGGAAAGCTCACGCCTCAAAAGACGATAAGGCCTTGAAGGAACTATTATCGAAATATAACAGCCTGGTCAAGGCTTAAAAAATACCTGATTATGAAAAAGATGCGAATGAAGAAAAAGACGAGAGCGAAGAAAAAGAAGAGGGCAAGGGCGGGCGTTGAGAAAAGACTTTCCGCTAAGGCGCCTGCTGAAAAACACCCTGCCGGCAAGGCAGGGATCCCTTCAGCCTTACCCGCGCCAGCGGGGAAAGAACCTAAGAAACGGCCTAAGGAGATATCGGATCTTATAGCCCTCGGAAAAGAAAAGGGCCATCTTACGTTCGAAGAGGTCAATAACCTTCTGCCTGACGAGATCGTATCCTCCGAAGAGATAGATGAGATACTCTCCATCCTGGGCGATGAGAATATACGCCTTGTGGAAAGCGAAGAGGATGCCGCTAAAGAGAGGCCGGAGGAGGAGGCGCCTGCCGAGGAAAAGAAGACAGAGGCCAAAGAGGGGGTCTATAAGGCTGCCCAGATAGACGATCCCGTGAAGATGTATCTCAGGCAGATGGGCCAGATACCCCTGCTTACCAGAGATGAAGAGCTTACGATAGCGGAGAAGATCAAGAACGCGGAGGCGCAGTTCAGAGATGTTGTCCTGAAGGTGAAGTTCGCGAAGAAAGAGGCGCTGTCTATACTTGACAAGATCTTAAAGGGAGAAATAAATTTTGAGGAGTACCTGACTGTCGATGTCAGACTGAAAGGGGCGAGATTAGACAAAAAACTCGCCAGACTGGCTGAGCGCCTCAGGAAGGTGAGAAGGGCCGAGACGATAGCAAAGATATTGGGCGAGGTAAAGCTAACGACACCGATAGTGGAACAGATACTCGTCAAGATAAAGGAGAATCTGGATGAGGTGGATAAGCTTAAGACCGAGCTTCAGAAGGCCAGGCCCAGGCATCTCACGAAGCGCGTAAAGACCTTAACAAAACGGATAAGGAAGATTGAAAGGGAGTTCGGAGAGACGATAGACGCTGTCAGGGCGCATTTTAAACTAGTCAGGGCGAAGGAGGCTAAATTCAACAGGGCCAAAAAGGAGCTCGTCGCCGCTAATTTGAGACTGGTCGTATCCATCGCGAAAAAATATACAAACAGGGGCCTCTCCTTCCTCGACCTCATCCAGGAAGGCAACATCGGGCTG
>JAHFGN010000004.1:4591-47061 GCA_023247415.1 Candidatus Omnitrophota bacterium | reverse complement strand
CGATGGCGACAGTTTGTGGCGCAAAAAATACTTCTATAAAATCGGATAGCAAGCTTAATCTCGATACTGATTACGCCTATAGTAAATGGCTCGCCGAGGAAGCGATAAAAAGATCGAACGTCAAGCACGCGATAATGAGGATCGCAGGCGTTTTCGGCAGGCGAGGCCCATATCACCTCGGTATAAACAAAGCGATTGATGATGCGCTGGCTGGCATACCACCAATTCAGCATGGCGACGGTGGTGTAAAACGCAATTATATATATGTAAAAGATCTGGCGCATATAGTTAAATTTTGTATTGAGAATGAAATTGTTGGCACGCATCTAATAGCCGGTTCGCGCATAGACACTGTTGCCGAGATGCTGCAGACAATCTGCGATATCTTGCTGCCTGGAAGCAGGCCAGAACGCCGCGAAGGCGCTAAGGCATATGACCAGATAATAGCGCATTCCGAAGGTCTGCCTAGAGGGCGTTCATTTAAAGAAGCGATTATGGATATAAAGTATAATTCTAAAGATATTTCAAACAAACTCTCGGCAGCAGGCAGGTGAACTGTGAAGATAGGCATATTTTCCGATGTCCACGGAAATATCCATGCCTTTGTAAAGGTATGGGAGGCGCTCAAGGTAGAGGCATGCGATCTGCATATCTTCCTCGGCGATATATGCGGCTATTATTATCACCAAAATGAAGTTATAGAGACGCTAAAAGACATGGAAGGCATAATACCGCTTCTCGGAAATCATGACGCCCTCTTCTTAAAGATGTTAGACGAAGAGACGATGCGGAAAGATTACGCCGAACGATATGGCAGCTCCTGCGCCCTTCTTCTGGACAGTATAAAGAAGGATAATATCTCTTTTTTAAAAAGGCTGCGGCAAAGCTATATCTTGGATGAGTGCAATCTATGCGCTTTTCATGGCAGCCCATGGGACAGTCTAAATGGATACGTCTATCCCGCGGATTCGTTAAATAGATTTGAGATCCTGAGCTATAGCTTCATTTTGCTGGGACATACCCATTATTGCATGGACAGGAAGGTGGGTAATGCGCGTGTTATAAATCCGGGCTCATGCGGCCAGCCGCGCGATGAGTGGCGGCCGAGTTACGCAACTCTAAACCCTGAAAGCGGAGATGTAAAGATACGCAGGGTTGAATATAGCAGAGATTTGCTAATGAAGGAGATCATGCGTTACGATGAAGATAGACGATATCTTATCGATGTATTGACACGAGAAAAAAAGAAGTTGTATGCGTAAGACTAATATACTCGTCACCGGTGTAGGCGGGGATATAGCTCAGGGCATTATAAAATGCCTTAAAGAAACTCGGGATAACCTCTACTTGTTAGGCGTCGATATCGACCCCTATGCGGCAGGCGGTAAGATGGCGTCTAAATTTATATTAGCGCCCGCAGCCGCAGAAGAAGAGAAATATTTAGAATTTATAAAATATACCGTAAACAAGTATAAGGTTGACTATGTATTCCCGTCTACCGAACCAGAGATCATCGTCTTTCATAAGCATAGAGATTATTTTTCGGAAAGAAAAATCGAGATTTTCATCAACACCCCTTTTATAATAGACACCTTCTTTGATAAGTACCAAACAGCGCTGTTTTTAAAGAGGATTGGCCTTGCGTACCCGTCAACCTTTTTGATCAACGAGTATAATGGTCAGTTGAGATACCCCTTAATTATTAAACCGAGAATATCGCGTATCAGCAAACAGATTATAAAGATAGCCAATACAGAAGAATTTAAATTTTATAAAAATCGCATATCCGAAGCTATTGTGCAGGAATACTTAGGCGATGAAGATGAAGAATATACTACTTGCGTATTCTCAGATGGCCGGAGGAGGCATTCTATTACATTCAAGAGAAGACTTGGATATGGGGGGTTATCGAAAAAGGTGGAGTTAGTCATCAATAAAGAGATCAATGCATTGGCAGACGCGATCGCTAAAAATTGCAATCTGCGCGGTTCCATAAACATCCAGTCGCGAAAGACTCCTCGCGGGTTTGTACCGTTTGAGATCAATCCACGCTTTTCGAGCACGGTCTATTTTAGACACTGCTTTGGTTTTCAAGATGTAAAATGGTGGTTGGAGTTATTTGAGAAAAAACCTGTCACATTCCCCTCGCGGTATAAGAAGGGGATTGGCGTCAGAATGCTAGACGAGGTATTTTTCGATGCAGCTTAGTATACAAGGAAAAGGTATTGGGAAAGGCCATCCAGTCTTTATCGTCGCCGAATTGTCCGCAAACCATAACCAGGACTTCAATATGGCTGTGAAGGCCATAAAAGTTGCAAAGGAAGCAGGCGCCGATGCGGTTAAGTTTCAGACATATACGCCGGATACCATGACCATAGACGCGAATGGCAAAGAGTTTGTTATAAGGCATCCTGTATGGGGTGGGCAGACTTTGTATCAGTTATATAAAAAGGCATATACCCCATGGAGTTGGTTTAGAGAATTAAAAAAAGTTGCGGATGACATAGACATCATGCTATTCTCCACCGCCTTTGATAAGACTGCCGTAGATCTCTTAGAGGGGCTGAACGTCCCCATGCACAAGATCGCCTCTTTTGAACTGGTAGACCTGCCGTTGATAGAATATATAGCGAAGACCAAAAAGCCCCTAATCCTTTCCACGGGCATGGCAACCGTTAAAGAGATAAGAGAAGCCCTTGACGCCGCGAGGGGAGCAGGCGCGAAGGAAGTGCTTCTCTTAAAATGCGTAAGCGGATATCCGGCAAGGCCAGGCGAGATGAACCTGCGGACAATCCCGGATATGGAACGGCGCTTTAACTGCCCGATAGGCCTGTCTGATCATACCCTGGAGATGGGGACATCGATAGCGGCGGTTTCGTTAGGGGCTGTTATGGTAGAGAAGCATTTCACGTTGTCGAGAAAAAAGAAAAGCCCGGACAGCTTCTTTTCCATCGAACCGCAGGAATTGAAGGAATTGGTCAAGAATATAAGGATCGCGGAGAGCTCTCTTGGGAGGGTACGCTATGGATTGACGGAAGAGGAGAAGAAGAGCGCGGTCTTCAGGCGTTCTCTATTCGCGGTTCGGGACATCAAAAAAGGAGAGGGTTTTACCGAGGGGAATGTAAGGTCCATTAGACCAGCGTGTGGGTTAAGACCCAGATATCTGAGAGCGGTTCTGAACAAAAGAGCAAAAAAGGACATCCATAAAGGAGCCCCCTTAACCTGGGATGTTATAGGGAGATAGTTGATACTGATGAAAAACCAGATCATGGATAAATTTTTGGAAGGAAAGAGATGCGTCCTCCGGCCTCTTGCCGGAGAAGATATCAATAAAAGATATCTAAAATGGCTTAATGATAGAGAAGTTACTGAATATATGGAGACGGGCGTCTTCCCAACCACGCTTGACGAGCTGCGAGACTTTTATAACAGGGTCTCCACGTCCAAGACCGATATAATGTTTGCTGTCCTGGATAAGCGGAAGAACTTGCACATCGGGAACATAAAACTTGGCAGCATAAACTGGGTTCATAGATTTGCTGATTTAGGAATTATGATAGGAGATAAAAGATATTGGGGGAAAGGATATGGGCCGGAGGCATGCAGGTTGGTATTGGAATATGCTTTCGATAGATTAAATTTAAATAAAGTGGTATTAGGAGTCTGCTCAACTCACAAAAATGCTATAAATGTTTATAAGAAAGTCGGTTTTAGGATAGAAGGCAGAATCAAAAGGCTTCTTAATCTCAAGCGAAGATACGTCGATAAACTGATGATGGGAATAGATCAAGCTGAATTTGCAAGGATAATAAAATGAATAGAAAGATAATAGTCTTTGAGGAGATAAGCAGAGCTCATCGTTGGGTAATAAGGTGGTATCTGCTTAGGGGCTTTGAAATCTATTACTATAGAATAAATAGCTCGGCTAAAGAGAAGGCCTGGTGCAAGAAAATAATTGCGGATAGATCTATAATAAAAATCGATAATAAGTATGATTTTCTATCGATCGCCATAGGTTTCTGTCCGGATTTGGCGTATAAGAATATAGATAGAATATCAGAGAATATTATAGACGGGGACGAAGTCGTGGGCCGGCTCATCAACCTATACGGCGATAGTTTGATATCTAATGCGTTCAAGAAAAATCTTCTCGGCGAGTTGCACAGATTCTATTATCTGAATCACATACGGCATATGTTAAATGCCCTATTTCCTGATAGGGCTGTCCATTTTGTCTATACATTAGGTAAAGAACTGCACAGGACTTATGTCGTCGATATCGACACATATCGTAGTCTTAAAGATCTCATCGTAAAGAGCAGGGCATTTTGTTATGAGGATGATAATGCGATATTTCCATTATGGTTCGTTGTCTCATCACGGATGAATCGTCTGGCTATGCTGGCGCTCACCGTGGCTAAGGCCTTCGGCTTATTCATCTGGTCCGCACTTTGTCCTTTTCTGAATATGACAAGGCGGCCAGGGCCTTTGAGGGGACATTACCGGTTTGGGATTATGGTCATAAGCCCTGCGCGTCAATTTGCAAATAAGATTCAAAAGATAGACTTTCTGATGGATGGAAAGAATATCAATAAAGCCAATACCCTATTTATCTCGTGGAGAAGGCTGCCTCGAATATACAAAGAATATATGAGAAATAATAGTTTAAATCTTGCGGATAATCTGTTGATGGATATAAGATGGAGCGCCAGCAATGAGGTCATCCCTCAACTGCTATTTTTGTTAGGCAGGATATTCGAATATCGTAGAAGACTATTTTTGGTAGATAGCGCCCTGGCGCAGCTTGCCTGTTATGCGATATGGAAAAGCTTCGGGGACCGTTATGACATCGATAATCTGATAACCCACGCCGATTTCGGGCTGCAGTCCATTTCCAGAAATATTATTCTGTCCAAGCGCCTCACCCCTCATCCCACAACGCTTGCAGGATTTCGTCCCCGCGCATGCGCGGGGGCCTCAACAAAGACATGGGTTTACATAGATGCCATCAGCTGGAACAACTTCTTTTTCACCAAGTCAGATCCCGCCAACATCGCGAGATACAGCCATATGCTGGGTTTCCTGAATTACGACTATGTCATCTCCTGGTCGGATGAGGTGATCGAGTATTTTAAGCTCCATCATCAGGATATAGGGCATTATGTAAATGTCGGATGTCTATGGTCTCAGCATGTAAAGGAGATCGCGGGGGGCAGGATAAAATCAGCAATACGCGAAAATCTGTCAAAGAACGGCTTCAAGGAGGGATACAAATTGATAGCCGTATTCGACTCAACCTATACGCATTATCTGACCACTTATGAGGACGGTATATCTTTTCTGAAGGACATACACCGCTTGCTGGAAGAGATGCCGAGTATATTTATACTCCTTAAGGAAAAGAAACCCAGGAGTTTTGTCGGGACAAAGTCTAAAGAGATGCTTTTCTGGCTTAAGCTGCTGGAAAAACATCCGCGCTGTTATCTGCCTCTCTCCAGGGTGAATACAGCCGAAGCGATAGCGTCGAGCGATCTGACCGTCTCGTATTCGTTCACCTCGCCTACCTTTGAGGCCCTGTCCGCGAGGAAGAAGGCGATATACCATGATCCGACAGCCAAATTCAGAGACACGTTCTATGACAAGATACCCGGCCTTACATGCCACGATTATCATGAATTGACTAGCCGGGTCCGGGAACTGTTGTTTGAAACCAGCGAAAAGGATTATAGCGAATATTTGGATATATTTGTGAAAGGAAAGGTTGAGCCGTATCTCGACGGCAATGCCTTGACGCGATTCAGGAACTTGCTGACTTCGGGCGATCGCGCATTGGATAAACCTGCGGAGGCCGTTCTTATAACATGAAGGTGCTGTTGATCAATCTGTGCTTGAGACGTGATACCCCAAAGAAGATATATCCTGTAGGGCTCGGATATGTCGCAAGCGCGCTTTACAGGGCAGGATATGATATTGAGATAGTCAACATAGATACCTATAGATATTCAGAGGAGGAATTAAAGGATATCTTGTGTAAAAAGGACTTTGATGTTGTTGGTTTCGGCTGCATTGCAACCGGCTATAAAGTTGTAAAGGGCCTATGCAGCCTTATCAGGACGATCAAGAAGGATGCAGTTATAGTTATAGGCAATTCAGTCGCCGCCTCGATTCCAAATTTCGTGTTGGAGAAGACAGAGGCTGACATAGCGGTTATAGGAGAAGGCGATGTAACCATCGTGGAATTATTAAAATGCCTGGAGAATAGCGAGCCACTGGAGTCTGTAGACGGCATCTATTTTAAGAAAGACGGCAGGATCTTCGCAACGAAAGTGCGACAGCCAATCCTTAAGATAGACGAGATACCGCTCCCAGAGTGGGACCTCTTTGAGATGGATACATATGTGCGCGAGTCAAAGAACTATGTAAGCGAGCCTTATCCTATCGCAAAAGACGAAATTCGAGCCTCTCCGCTGAATACCGCAAGAGGCTGCATCTACAGATGCACGTTCTGTTATCACGTCTTTCGCGATAATAGATATCGCTTCCGTTCACCGTATTCCATTATAAAAGAGGTCAAAGAACTTAAAAGGCGCTACAGGATAAATTATATCAATTTCTGGGATGAGCTGACATTTTGCTCAAGGAAGCAGGCTGAGGTGTTGGTGGATGAGATGCTCAAGGAGGACCTCGGCATATTCTGGACAGGCGCCTGCAGGTCCGATCTCTTCAGGGGGCCGGAAGGCTTGGGGCTTGCGAAGAAATTTAAAGAGTCTGGATGCGTCGGGCTGTCGTACTCTCTGGAATCGGCGAGCGAGAGGATATTGCGATCCATGAACAAGCGTCTTAAGACAGAAGACTTTGTCATACAAAAAAATATCCTCGATAACGCGGGTATAATAACCTGGACCAGCCTGGTGCTGGGCTATCCCGAAGAGACAGAGGAGACCATTAAGGAGACCATGGAATTTTGTTACAGGAACGATATCTACCCAAGCGCGGGGTTTCTGCTTCCGCAGCCGGGTACGCCCATGTATGACTATATAATAGATAATGGGATAGTAACCGATATAGAAAAATATCTATTAGAGCTGGGTGACAGACAGGACCTTCGGATAAATTTGACGAAAATACCATCGAGCCGATTTATAGCCCTTGTCAAAAAGTATCTGGAGCGGATAAATAAAAAATTGAATTTAAATCTAGACGATGCAAAATTGCTTAAATCAGACCATTATAAGGCAAGGCCTGTATCAGGGGGCCATCCATGAAAAACAAAATAGCTCCAACAGCCGCCTATTTTCTTAATAAATACAAGACATACTGCGCCATCATGCTTTTGTCTTTTATGACCGTGGCCTTTTTTGAATCGCTTAGCATCGCCATGATAATTCCTGTAATCAATTCCATCCTTGGCATATCGGATAAGCTCTCCAGGGGCAATGTTATATTAAGGGTTGTAGACTATATAAGAAGCTTCGCGCCCATTGAAGACAAGGTAGTCATCACTACGCTGTTATTCCTGGCAGTTACAATTCTAAAAGGCGTATCAAAGGTCGGAAATGAATGGGTGATGGCGTACTCGAGCGGGAAGATTCTTTACGATACCAAAAAGGCTATGATGGAAAAGCTGGCGCAGGAGGAATATCAATATTTTCTGAATAATAAACAGGGCGAGGTTAGTTACCGGCTTCTTAACGCAACGACAAAGGTGGGCACGCTGATATTCAAGACAGCCCAATTGATATCAGAGCTTTTTACAATAGCGGCTATTTCCGTCCTCTTATTCATCTTGAATATCTATGCTGCCCTGGTCTGCATTACCATAGGATTTCTCTTCAGCATCTTCATTGGTATGGTAGCCAAGAATATTTCGTATGTGCTTGGTAAAGGCAGGCTGGAGTCCGCCTCCGGCCAAGCCGTCACATTCAATGAATTCTTCAATGGGATAAAGCAGATCACGATCTTTGATAAGAAGGGCCCATGGCTTTCCAAATTTGATGCGTATAGTAAATTATTTACAAGGCTCTATATCAAAGACTACATATGGCTCGCCATGCCGACGAATCTGATAGAGGTATTCGGCATATCCGCCCTGCTGGTGACGTTTCTCGTCTTGAGGGCGCATACCGGCGGGGTAGTGATAAGCTATCTGCCGCTGGCAGGGGTGTTCGCAGTGTCTCTATTGAAGGCCCTCCCCGCATTAGGCACCATAGGTACGGCAAGGATGCTCATAGTAGGGTCCCTCTCCGATTCGGAAGCGGTTGTGCGCGTCTTGACCGCGCCATCAAAAAAACCAGCGGCTGGAAAAGTGAAATTCAGAGGCTTTAACTCATCGATAGAGTTTAACAGGGTCTCCTTCGACTACGACCGGGGTGGCTGCCTATTTACCGATCTAAAGTTTTCCATAAAGAAGAACGAGACAACGGCGATCGTCGGAACCTCCGGCACAGGCAAGACAACCGTGGTAAATCTTTTACTGGGGCTATTTGCTCCCTCGAAAGGCAGGATCATGATAGATGGTGTCGACCTAAGAGAGTATGATATCGAAAGTTTCAGAAAGAAGATAGGATTTGTAAGCCAGGACTCATTTCTTTTCCACTCCACTATCTTCGACAATATCACTTTTTGCTCGAATGAATATTCCGAGGCCGATGTTATTGAAGCGGCAAAGCTGGCGAATATACACGAGTTCATTATGTCCCTCCGAGACGGGTATAAAACGATAGTAGGCGAGAGGGGCTCAAAACTCTCAGGCGGCCAGCAGCAGAGACTCGCCATCGCGAGGGCCTTGATACGGAAACCGGAGATACTCATATTGGATGAGGCGACAAGCTCGCTGGATGCCAAGTCGGAAGAAGAGGTGCATAGAGCGATAAGCGGCCTGGCGCATAAGTATACCGTTATCATGATAGCCCACAGACTCTCAACGCTAAAAGGTGCCGACAGGGTCCTTGTTTTGGAGGGCGGCGCAATATCCACGAGACAGCCATGAAAAAACAGAGTAAGATAGTCGGGATCATACCCGTCAGGATGGCGTCTACCAGGTTTCCGGGAAAGCCGTTGGCCAGCATATGCGGCCTTCCTATGGTAGAACACGTAAGGAGGCGCTCGGCTCTATGCAAGTCGTTGTCCAGAGTTATTGTGGCGACCTGCGATGACCAGATAAGGACTGTTGTCGAAGGCCATGGCGGAGATGTGATCATGACCTCCAGCTCGCATGAACGATGCACCGACAGGATAGCGGAAGCGGCGGCTCATTTAGACGCCGACATTATAGTCAACATCCAGGGCGATGAGCCGCTTATAGCGCCGCGGATGATTTCGCGCCTCCTCCGGCCCGTAATAGATGACAGATGCGGCTGTGCGAATCTCATCTGCCCGATTACAGACGAAAAAGAGTTCGAGAGCCAGAATTCCGTCAAGGCCGTCCTCGATCTAAAAGGTAATATCTTATATTTCTCGCGCGAGCCCATTCCATCACGCAAAAAGACTCTAGAACCGTTTAAAAAATATAGGCAGTTAGGCATAATCGCCTTTACGAAGCCAATCCTGCTTTCCTACAGTTCCATGAAACAGACGCCCATGGAGAGGATCGAATCCATAGACATGATGCGATTGCTGGAAAACGGGCATACCATCAAGGCGGTCATCATCAACGAACCCTTATACGGCGTTGATACGCCCGATGAATTGAAGGCGGCGGAGGCCATAATGGAGAAGGATAAACTCTTGCTGGAATATCTATGAAGAACAGGATTGCCATAACATTATCTTCCTTTGCTGAGATTGATCCTGCCCCGCTTGAACTCCTTCGTAAGAGCGGTCTTGAAACCGCCAATAACGTCTTGGGGCGCAGGCTCAATAAAAAAGAGACGCTTGAATTATGCAAGGGCTGCGTAGGCATAATAGCCGGTCTTGAAAAATATGACAGCGATCTGCTGGAAAAGCTGTCCGGCGTCAAGGTTATATCCCGATGCGGCATAGGGGTGGACAACATCGATCTTAATGCCGCAAAAAGATTGGGGATAGCGGTAAAGAATACCCCTGATGGACCTACCCAGGCGGTGGCGGAATTGGCGATAGGCCTTATGCTCGATACATCGCGCTCCATATCCTTCATGGATAGAAGTTTAAGGGCCGGAAGGTGGAATAAAACATACGGGAGCCTGATAAGCGGCAAGACAGTGGGGATAATAGGTTTAGGCCGCATAGGCCGGCGTGTAGCGGAATTATTGGGCGGCTTCAATGTATCGATAATCGCGCATGACACAAGCCCTGCCGCGTCAGGTAATAAACCAGGCAAGGTAAAGATGGCGGGATTAAAATATCTCCTAAGGCACAGTGATATAATAACGCTCCATCCATCAGGAAACACGCGCGTCATGGATAAAGAAGCGATAGGCATGATGAAGAAAGGTTCTTACATAATAAACTTATCGCGCGGCGGCACCCTCGACGAAAAGGCGCTGTATCAGGCCCTGAAGACAGGTCGCATAGCCGGCGCGGCCCTGGATGTATTTTCAAAAGAGCCGTACGACGGACCTCTGGCAAAATTAGAGAACGTAATCTTGACGCCGCACGCCGGATCGTACGCGAAAGAGGCAAGGGCGGAAATGGAATTACAGGCGGCGCAGAATCTATTGGATGCGCTTGGGGCGCTAAAGAGGCGGATGATATGAAAACACTTAAAGTTGGAATTGCCGGGTATGGCATAGTTGGCAAGAGGCGGCATGAATTCATAGATAAGAATCCGCATATGAAGACTGTCGCGGTATGCGATCAAACCTTCACAAAACCCGGTCTCCTGCCAAATGGCATACGCTGTCTTTCGGATTATCGCCAGCTTTTAGCCGAGCCGATGGATGTCCTTTTTGTGAGCCTGCCGAACTATCTGGCAAGCGAAGTCACCATCGCCGGCCTGGAATCGGGACGCCATGTCTTCTGCGAAAAGCCGCCCGGCCGCGATGTCGCGGATATCGAAAAGGTTATAGAGGCGGAAAAGCGCCGCCCCGGCATTTTGCTAAAGTACGGTTTTAACCACCGCTATCACGATTCTGTGTTGGAGGCGCTTCGCGTTGTCAAGTCGGGAGAGCTTGGTGAGATAATAAACATGCGGGGGGTATACGGTAAGAGTAAGATACTCTCCTTCGAAAGCGGGTGGCGTGCTGAAAGACGATATGCCGGAGGGGGCATCCTTCTGGACCAGGGCATCCATATGGTGGACCTTATGCGTCTATTCTGCGGAGAATTTGTCGAGTTCAAAAGCTTTGTTTCGAATGATTATTGGAAACACGACGTTGAGGACAACGCCTATGCGCTTATGAAAGACGCGAAAGGCAAAGTCGCCATCCTGCATTCCAGCGCAACGCAGTGGCAGCACTGCTTCTCCCTGGAGATAACCCTTACCGAAGGATATCTGGAGCTGCAGGGCATACTCTCTGGATCCAAAAGCTATGGAGAAGAAAAACTGATAATAGGCAGACGCAATGAGTCTGATACCGGAAATGCGCGGGAGGAGGCCGTTACCTATCTTGAGGATAATTCATGGCGCAACGAAATAGATGAATTTGCCGATGCCATTATTAGTAAAAAACCAATTCAGTCCGGCAACAGCAGCGATGCCCTTGCCACGATGCGGCTTGTTTATAACATATATTACGTCGATCCCAAGTGGCGCGATGCATTCAAGATCGAAAAGCCGCTTTAAAACCAAGTGAGGACCAAGATGAATAAAAAGATGAATAACAAATCCTGCGGGAACCGATTGACGGCGTTGTATAAAAAGAGCAGCAGCTGCGAGGCATATTTACGCGAATATCTTAAATATGTTAATCAGCTCTTCTATAAGATTGACCATCAGGCAATCGCCGAGGCAGCAGAATGTTTTTTGCGCGCCAGAGACAACGACTCGACTATCTTTTTTATCGGAAACGGCGGAAGCGCGGCGACTGCCTCTCATTTTGCGCAAGATCTGGGAGAGGTTGGCCGCAAGACAGGGACAATAGCCTTCAGGACATTATCACTTAGCGACAGCGTCCCTTCCATAACAGCGCTTGGCAACGATTATGGGTACCAGAGGATATTCAGCGGTCAATTGAGCAATCTGTTCAAAAAAGGGGATGTCCTGGTTGCCATTTCCGCCAGCGGCAACAGCCCTAACATAATAGAGGCCGTTAGACTGGCTGATAAATTGCAAGGCGTCACTATCGGTTTGGTCGGATTTGATGGCGGCAGGCTTGCCGGTCTGTGCGGCCATCTGATCTGGATCCGTACACGCAAAGGGGAATATGGACCGGTAGAGGACATACATCTTATCATAGATCATATGATCACGTCATATCTGACAAATAAAATCAACCAGGTTGATGGCATAATATGAAAATTCTATTTCTGTATCCCAACACGGCAATGGTGTCGCGAATACCGCTTGGCATAAGTTATCTGGCCGCATACTTAAAGAAAGACGGCCATGACATCAGGCTTTTCGACACTACATTTATTAAATGCGGCAAGACCAGGAATGACGAAGACCTGCGCGCGTCGTCTTTACAAGTTCATAATCCGGACCTAAAAAAATACGGATTGGTCGAAAGGGATATAGACGCTGCCGGCTTATTTGAAATCGAAATAGAAAAATTTAAGCCTGACTTGATCGCCATGAGCGTTGTGGACCCTAACTACGCGTTTGGTCTGGGGCTGCTAAAAAATATTAAAAAGAGGCATAAGGATGTGTTGACGGCGGCAGGCGGCCCGACCGCTACTTTCGCTCCGGAAGAGGTAATCGGAGAGGATTGTGTGGACATAATCTGTGTCGGCGAGGGAGAGATGGCGATGCGGGAGTTATGCAATAGAATTGAGCGCAGAGAAGATATTAAAGATATAAAAAATATATGGGTTAAAGAAAACGAGAAGGTCTATAAAAACGCCGCCAGACCGTTAATCGACGTCAATGAGCTCCCCTCTCCGGAATGGGATATTTTTGACCAGAGGCATCTTTTAAGACCGCTGGGTGGCAGGATATACAGAATGGGCTTATTTGCCATGACGAGGGGGTGTCTTTTCCCATGCAGATACTGCGGAAACCTCGCACTGCTTCAGATATATAAGGGCCAGAAGGAATTTTACCGGATAAGAAAGGTTGAATCGTTGATCCAGGAAATAACGTCTTACAAGAAAAAATATAATCTGAATTTTGTCTTTTTCGCGGATGATATCTTCCCACTCCACAAAGAGGAGACCCTTGATGATTTCTGCAGGCGTTACAAGGAACAGGTGGCCTTACCCTTCTCCATCAATCTGCATCCCGGGCTTATAAAAGAAGAACTCTTCGCAAAGATTGTTGACGCCGGGTGCCGTAATATATGCGTAGGCCTGGAATCAGGAAGTCCTAAAATAAGAGAGGAGGTCTTAGGAAGACATTATAAAAATGAACAGATAATCCACGTATTCAACCTGGCGCGGAAGTATAAGATACGCAGCTCATCTTTTAATATGATCGGCCTGCCGCATGAAAAAAGAAGCGATATCTTTGAGACCATAGAGCTTAATAGAAGGTCAAGACCAAGCTCCGCAACGCTAAGTTTTTTTCACCCTTATCGCGGCACGAAATTAAGGGAGTTATGCATAAACGAGAATCTCTTTACTCTGTCCAAAGAAAAAGAATATGAGGATGTCAGCAGGACGATATCGTGCCTGGATCTCCCGCAGATTTCAAAAGAGACTTTAGAGGGGCTGTTTCGCACCTTTCAGATGTATATCAAACTTCCGAAGATCCTTCATGGGCTCATAAGGATGGCGGAGAAGAAGGCTGTTTTTGGAAATTTTATTTACAATACGCTAAAAATGATATTTTATATCGTCAGCTATAAAGAATTGGAGTGGAATTTTACGAAAAAATCTTCAACCCCTATTGAGGAGAAATTTAATGGACAAAAAAGTGCGCCGGAATTTCTTTAGAAATGGATTTTCTTTTGGCAGCTGGATCACCTTTACAAGCACCGCTTCCGCGGAGATCATGGCGCGTGCGGGTTTTAATTGGCTTGCGATTGATATGGAGCACAGCCCTATATCTATAGAACGCGCTCAAGAGCTTATACAAATTATAGAGCTCAGCGGGACCATTCCCCTGGTAAGGCTTTCCAGCAATGACGCCGTGCAGATAAAACGCGTTATGGATTCAGGCGCCTATGGGATAATCGTGCCCTGTGTAAATAAACCGGAAGATGCCCTCGCCGCCATAAAAGCGACACGGTATCCTCCTGCGGGTTTAAGAGGAGTGGGTTTGGCCAGGGCCCAAGGTTACGGAAATGATTTTGCTGATTATAGGAAGAACCTCGATAGCGACGCCATTGTGATAGCTCAGATTGAACATAAGGAGGCGGTGGAGCATATAGACGATATATTAGCTGTTGACGGCCTAACGGGTATAATGATAGGCCCTTATGACCTTTCCGGTTCTTATGGGATACCAGGGCAGCTTGAGCATAAAAAAGTGATAGCGGCCCAGAAGAAAATACTCGAAGCTGCCAAGCGACACGGGGTGCCAGCAGGTGCTCATATCGTATTTCCAAGTGCAAGAAAGTTAGATAGAAGAGTAAAGGACGGTTACCGTATTCTCGCATTTGGCGTGGATATGATTTTTCTTTTGAAGGAATGCAAAGACGCAATGCGCGCTATACAATCCGTTACTCGTCGGAGGAAGAAGAGGTGATAAAAGCAGTCATACTCGATTTTGACGGTGTTATCGTGGAATCCGTGGATATCAAAACCCAGGCCTTTAGAGAGTTGTTCTCAAGATACACGGAGGAAGTAGAGCCTGTTGTGAGATACCACCTGCAAAATAACGGCGTATCCCGGTTTATAAAGTTCCGGCACATCTGGGAGAATATATTGCAAAAGCAGTATAGCGACGCTGTGCGTGATAAGCTGGGAATAGATTTTTCAGCAATAGTTTTAGACAGGGTGGTCAGTTGTCCATTTGTGGCAGGGGCCTTAGAATTTTTGAAGCGATTCTATAGTAATGTCCCTTTGTATATAGCATCCGCTGTTCCTGAAGAAGAGCTGGCGGATATAGTCAAGAGAAAGGGGATAAGCGGTTATTTTACAGGAAAGTATGGTTTTCCGCCGACTACAAAGAAAGAGGCGATATCCGATGTGATAAGGCGCCAGGCAATACCCGCGAACGAGATCTTATATGTGGGCGACACTATAGAAGATTTCAGAGCCTCAAGCGATGCAGGCACGTTTTTTATAGCGCGAAGGAATAAAGAGGATTTCAAGGGATGCGATGTCCCCGTATTTGACGATATGAACGGCGTCATGACTTACGTTTTGGAAAACTTAAAAGGGGGGGGGTTGTGAAAGAGTCGGATATACGCGATAAAGAGACGTTCGGCAGATATCTAAGATTGGTTGAAGAAGAGGTCAAAGACTATTTTGATAAGAGGCGTTTTATCACAGTGCCCTGTGTGTGCTGCGCTTCGCGGCGCTGCAAGGTTCAGTTTGAAAAGATGGGATTTAAGTATGTGCTGTGCGATGATTGCGGCACATTATACGCAAACCCAAGACCGTCCAAAGAGGATTTGATAGTTTTCAATACAACGTCCAAATCGGCAGGCCTATTGTCAAAAGAGATTATCCTCTCTATGGCAGAGTGCCGCAAAGAAAAAATATTCAGACCGAGGGCGGAGTTGGCTGCAAAAAGATTATCGGGTCAGAAATCAAGTGTCTTAGGCGATATCGGCTCTGGAGCCGGATTGTTTTTGGAAGAGATGAGAAAGATCATGCCTCAGAGTAGACTTGTAGCCATTGAGCCGTCCTCCGAGATGGCGGCGATATGCCGAAAAAAGGGTTTTGAGGTTATTGATAAGGCGATTGAGGATATCAACAAGACAAAAGAGAAATTCGATCTTTTATCCGCGTTCGAGCTGTTAGAGCATCTGCACTCCCCAGGCGTCTTGTTCCGCAACGCCTGTGAAATGCTTAAACCTGGCGGCCTTTTTTTGATAACGACCCTGAACTGCGAGGGTTTTGACATACAGGTGCTGTGGGAGCATTCGAAAAACATATACCCCGCGCAGCATATAAACTTTTTCAACCCACGGTCTCTCCAGAGGGCATTGGAGGATGCCGGGTTCCGCGTCGAGGAACTTACCACGCCAGGGAGGCTGGATTGGGATATAGTGGAGAACACCATAAAAGACAGCTCCGGACGCCCGGGAAGGCTATGGGTAAATTTCGCGAAAAACGCAGGCCGGGAGGCGAAAGAGGACCTTCAGCTATTTTTGTCAAAATACGGTCTCAGTTCGCATATGATGGTGTTGGCCAGAAAAGACAAGAAAGATTCGTCTCATGGGTGAAAAGATATTGATTGTGACTGACAATACAGGAGGAAGATGGATCAGCCGTATTGCTAAAGAAAAGAGACATTCCTCTTTTGAGGCATATATTTTAACCCTAGGCATAACGCCTGAATACTTCAGATTTAACTGCGGGCAGCTTGACAAGATAGCGGATTGCAAATTTGTCGACGTAAAAGACATCTCCGAAGAGGCTCAAAGGCGCATCGGAGAATTTTATATAAATTTCATATTTGAACTCCCGGCAAGGACGCGCAAAGGGCTTTTCTTTCATGATGGGAAAAATCTGTGGTGGTTTTTAAAGGTGTCTGAAAAAAACACTGTGGGCAGCAGGATAATCGATAGGCTCTTCTATATAGAACTTACGCGGCTCCTGAGCGAGAAAGAGGAATTTAAAAAGATATACCTGGACCTGAATGATTATTCTGTAAGTCGGGCGATCTCCACCCAGAAGCAGCTTGCGGCACAAGGCATATATAATAATATATTCAACCGGTGCAAGATATCTTTGGCAGAGTCGTTTTCATGGTTTGCATATGATTATCTCCGGCATTCATTCGGCACATTTTTAATGGCTGTCATCAGATCGGCTGCGCTAAAGACAACAGGGCTTAAAGGCGCAAAACTCCCTAAAGAGAAAAAACTCTTCTTTTATACGCACTACCCTTTCTGGTGGAACGATCCATACAGCGACGGGGCAAGGGAAAATTTCCTGGGGTCATTGCCAAAGTTTATTGAACGCGATCATGAGGTATTTTATGCCGCGTCAACCTTGCCGCTTAAACCGCTGATAATATTTTTTAAGAGGTTTTTCTTGAAGAAATTTTTTGAAAAAAATAACATGGTATTGGTGGAGGAGCTGCTCAGGCTAAGAGAAAAGTTGAAAATTTTATCTCCCGGCTATTTTTATTGGGCATTGTCGGTCCGCCGTTATTTCAAAAAAATCTCTAAATTAACATACAAAGGGTTTGATATAACCGGATTGTTCTATCATGAAATATGCCGTTCGCTTTCGGGCGCCGAATTATTTAACGATATTTTGATAGAGAACGCCTTTGAGAATTTTGCTAAAAGATACTCTCCGCGCGCATTGGTATATAGGATAGAATTCCAGCCTTTTGAGAAGGCCCTCTTGCGGGGCTTAGGCGGAAGATGCAAAACGATAGCGTTTCAGCACTCCACATTCAGCAGAAATCGTATTTCACAATTTTTCGCGCCAAAAGAGGCGGCTTTTCACCTTGATAAGAATAACGCAAAAGAGGCCATGCCGATGCCTGACATTATCTTCACCGCAGGGAGGTACTTTCGCGATATCCTTGTAAATGAGGGATTCCCTGAAGAAAGGGTTGATATATGCGGGCCAATAAGATACCACGGCCTGGTCTCTTATTTAAAGGAGAGGAAGGATAGGACTGAAACGAGGAGAAGGCTGGGATTTTCTGATTCAGAAAAGATCTTTCTAGTGGCGTTGAACTGGCTGGAGAAGGAAGGCACGCTCCTGGCGGCGTTAGCCAAAGCAGGAGAGGATTTGGATAAGACGCTCCATATCATCTTTAGGAGCCGGCCCTATATGAAATATGATAAGATTGTGTCAGCGTCCCTGAGACATATGCGGGCAAATTTCAAATATTCCTTTTTGAACGCGGAATTCCCTTTATATGACGCGATACTGATTTCAGACGGGGTGATCCAGGTCTTAAATACAGTTGGATACGAATCCATGGCGATTGGAAAGGTTCCAATAGTATATGAGAATACGCACGCCTTTAATATAAATTCTCCAGAAGAATTAAAAGGGTGCGTCCCTATAGCGTATTCGTCGGGCGAATTAAGAGCTAATATGCGCTCAGTTCTGGAATCTGATGCAGGGCTTGTCCCTATGAAGCGCAGATGGCCCGATGTCCTGGGAAAATTTTTTTATGACCTGAAGAATGATCCTAATGAAAGGTTCGTTGGGCTCTTGAAGAAACACGGGGCGCTTAGTTAAATTTTAAATAAGAAAGCGGCATGACCAGAGAAGATATCATAATAGATTCTATAGAAGAAGATCTGAGATTGCAGAAAAACGCAGGCCTGCTGGCGATGAGCGATCTCGGGAATGAATGGACCGAGAAGATGCTGACAGAGCCGAAGCGTTTTATGGCGAACGATGTCGAAATCAGGCCAGACTCTATACGAAATTTTAGAAACATGCAGATATTCGTAATGGATCTCCCAATCGGACGGCAGAGCGTTTTAAATCCGCTGAATATCTTAGACGGTTCCAGAAGGGGGCACGCCAAAAGCTTAAAAGGGTTTCTGAAAATAATCGCGGAACATAATTTTGAAGATATTCTGAAAAACCATCCATGCTCGCCCGTCGGCAATCCGAATATATTTCATCACCAAAAATACGCCTTTACGTTTATGTGGATAAAGCATATATACTCTTTGGGGTTGTTTAAGAGATATATAAAACCGGAACTCAATGAATCTTTTACCGCGTTAGATCTGGGCAGCAGCTGCGGCATATTTTCAGGTTTATTAAAACGTGAGTTTAAAGAAAGCCGCCATATCCTGGTGGACCTTCCTCAGCAATTATCGCTCGCACATTATTACCTTGGGCTGGAATTTGCGCCATCATGCCGGATAGCGACGTATAAAGATATCGCTCCACTTGACAGGATAGACCAAGACTTTATCAAAAGATATGATTTTATTCTGCTGCCGTGGTATTTTTATACCAAATTATTAAAAGGGGCTATCGACGTATTCACCAACTTCATGTCCCTCCAGGAGATGGGGAGAAAGTATTTTGACTATTATCTCGGACAAGAGCCCTTCTTAAGCGCCGGATTCTTTTTCACTATGAACAGATATCAGTCCGCCCCCACATATGACAACGGTACTACGATATTGGATTTTCCCCTCGGTGATTTTACAAAGCTGCATTTTGCCACAATGCCGATGGGGACAATGCGGTATAGAAGGAAAGGTATATTTTTTTATACCCATTTTCCATATCCATCCCAGCATTTTGAATTTATAGGAAAGAGGCGGATTCAACACGTAGACATGGAGGCAGCATGAGGCGTTATTTAAAAAAGGCTTTAAAAAATTTCTTACTTATATTTGAACCCATGGTTTTAAGGATAGCGGAATTTTATGGTATTCAAACTGAACGGCAGCGATACGGTGTTCATGACAGGATTATAAGACATGGTGATAACAGGTTTGTCGTACATGGAATGAACGATGTCATCTTGGAAGGGGATATCGCCATTCCGAAGAGCGTATATTTTAACACCAGATCCGGTGATATCCGTATCGGGAGGAATACTATCTTGGGGGAGAATGTCATGCTGCTTACCGGAAAGCACCTAAATATAGCAGAAGCTAAAAGTCAAAACCTCCCCTTTCAGCATGTGCCGCCGAAGGGTAGAGATATAGTTATAGGACGGGGATGTTGGATTGCCAGCGGCTCCATAATAATAGGCGGGGTAACGATTGGGGATTATTCGGTGGTTGCCGCTGGTGCTGTGGTCGCAAAAGATGTGCCGGAGCGAGTTATTGTGGCCGGCATGCCGGCGGATATAATAAAGCGGCTGTAATCACCAGCCGCGGCTTTTTGATCAGCCGTACGGCGTGTGGTAGCTCCTGAAGAGGACCCTCTTTCCCGCCTCTCCCGCGGTCTTCTCCCATTTATTGAAACCTGTAAGATATGGATGCAGTGTTAGGTGGCTAAGGTCAAGGCAGTGGTGCCCTTCGACGTCGTTTATCAACTTTATGATAAAGTCGATGAACCCCTCCGCGAGGGCCTGGTCCTTCTTGTGCAGTTTTAGAACAAGAGACATAATCTCGTCTGGAAGCCTGGAGCCGCGTTCGTGAAGGACAGCTATCAAAAACAAGAGGCGGTTGTATATGGTATCTTCCACCCCGGCGATGCCCCTTAAGTATATATCCTTTTTTCTATTTTTAAGCCATCCCTTCTTCAATGCCAGTTCGTAGATATCAGTCCCGGGAAGATATATCAATGTATAAAAAAATATCCCATATGTGGTGAGCAGATCATTTGCCAACTTAAGGGTAGAGAGCTTATCTTTCTCGTTCTCCCAGGGCGCGTCACATATAAAATCCACGGCCACTCTCAATTTATCGTTGGGCGCCTTCCATATAGTCGTTCTCTTTTCGAAAACGCTTAACAGCTTAGGAAGGGCTCCAGCGGCATAACCCCTTTTGAATATTTTCAATGTCTTGTCGCTCCCGCTCTGCACGCCTATCCTGACATCCGATAACCCGCTCTCCAGCAGCAACTCTATCTTTTTGACGGAATCCCCGGACCTCATATTATTCGGATTAAGCCCGCCTATGCCAAAGGGGAGGTTTATCATGGAGGAGTATTGTTTTGAGAAGTCTTCGATCTCCTCCAACGTGAACGCCAGGAAATTGTCATCGGCTATATAAAATCCCTGAAGACCGCGCTTCTTGGCCAGTTTCATCTCGTGAATGATATTTGGAACGGATCTTTTTCTGATATTTACACTCTCTTCATTAATTTTGGCAAATAGATTGTTGGAGCAGTATGCGCATTTAAAAGGACACCCCCTGGAGGTTATTATGAAATAATTCCTTCCCCTGCCTGGGAATAGATTGTCGAGAGCCGGTTTTTCGAAACTGTCTTTCGTGACATCGTAATATGCGATATCCTCCGACGAAAAGGTCTGGTGTGGTATGGCATCAAGATCGTTTTCAATTATCGGGGAGCCCGTTCTATTGATCCTTCCACTTTCATCTTTGAAGACTATGCCGTGAATATCTCGAAGCGAGGCGGGATCCCCCAAATGGTTTAAAAGGGCAGGCAGGGTTATCTCGGCCTCATGTATGACGGCTATATCCGCATAAGAAACCACCTCTTCGGGCATCGCGGTTGTATGGGGGCCGCCGGCTATGAGCCATCTTATGCCCCTGGACTTAAGATATGTTCCCAGTTGAGCCGCGAGCAGAGAATAGAACGAATTAAATGACAGCCCTATCACATCGTATTCTTTGCTGAAGTCATAGATGTCGCGCAGCGCCTTTTTCGAAAAGGTGTCGGAATATCTCACCCCCACAATCTGAAGGTTTTTGGCGGTGAAATATCTTGTCTTTAAGAGACTCGTTAAAATCCTGGTCCCCAAGACTAAATCTATGGAAATCAACAGAATCTTCATCGTCAAGCGCCCCCGCAGTATGAAAATATTATATCATTAGTTATAATATAAAGCTAATATTTTAGGGATATAAGAAACTGTTGACCTTCGGATATACCGGGTTGTATAATACATCTGTTGCGATCTTATATAATTAATTCTATGATATGCGCCAGATATTATGTATATAAATGATAGAAGATAAAGATATAATCTGTGTATCCTCTATAGACTGGGATTTCGTCTGGCAGGGGCACCAAGAGATAATGTCTACCTTCGCCAGGAACGGGAACAGGGTTCTTTATATAGAAAATACGGGGATACGGGCGCCCGGATTCGGCGATTTAAATAGGCTCAAACACCGCCTTCTGAACTGGCGCAAAGGTATAAGGGGCATAAGGGAGGAGTCTAATAATTTATTCGTATGCTCGCCGTTGATACTCCCTTTTCCGTATTCAAGGATAGCCAAGTTTATCAATAGATTCCTTTTGGTAAACAGCATAAAGGTCTGGGAGAAGGCCATAGGCTTCAAAAGCCCTATCATTTGGACATTCCTGCCTACGGCCGTCAGCGTAAGCCTGATAGACAATATTGAACACAGCATTGTGGTCTACTACTGCATAGCGGAATTCGCCCAGCTGGCGGATTCATCTAAGAAGGTGAACAGACTGGAGGCCGAATTATTGAGACGGTGTGATATCGTATTCGCGCAAGGCGAGAAGATAAAATCGCGGTGCGAGCGCTATAACAGGAACGTCCACATATTCCCGTTCGGCGTAAATCCAGACATCTTCCTTAAGCCCGCTCGCGATATAGCGCGGCCGGATGATATAAAGTCCATACCTGGGCCTATTCTCGGATATGTCGGCGGCGTCCATAAACACATAGACTTCGATCTGCTAAAAGAGCTCGCGGACGCGAACCCTGAAGCCTCGATAGTCCTGGTAGGCCCGATTCAGACAGAAGAGGCGCAAGTCCGCCTTAAGGGCTTAGAGAATGTGCATCTCCTGGGAATGAAAGACCATTCCCAGCTGCCGGGTTATATTGACGCCTTCGATCTATGCCTCATACCGTACCGCGTTACTGAATATACGAAGACGGTATATCCTACAAAGCTCAACGAATACCTCTTGAGGGGCAAGAGGGTCCTCTCAACAGCGCTTCCGGAAGTAGCCAGGTTCGTTGAGAGGTTTGGCGATGTAGTGGCCATATCAGACTCTAGAGAGGATTTTATAGAAAAGGCCAAAGGCCTTTTAAAAGAGCCAGCCGGCGATCTATCTTCAAAAAAGATCGCGGATGTGGCGGATCAAAACAGCTGGGGGAAGAGGATCAGCCTGATGAGCGATATTATAGAGTCTGCGATATATGAGAAACAAAAGGATGCCGCAAGAAGCTGGAGAGATACTTTTCTGGCCATTACAAGGACGGCGAAAAAGCGGCTGGCGGTCCTCACCGCAGCGATTGCCATTTCGTATATAGCTCTATTCCACACGCCTCTGGTTTGGTGGGCCGCGAATCCGCTTAAGGCGCAAGATCCGCTTGCCAGGGCTGACGCGGCGATTGTATTGGGCGGGGGCGTGGGCGAGACCGGCCGGCCCGGACAGGGTTACGAGGAAAGGGTCAAGTATGCGGCCGAGATTTACAAGAATGGTTATGCCAAAAAACTGATATTCTCTTCAGGCTTCGTATATGCCCTGCAGGAGGCTGATGTCATGAAGGCGCTGGCGGTTTCATTAGGCGTCTCGCCCGGAGACATCATGCTGGAGAAAGAGGCGAGGAGCACGTATGAAAATGTCAAGTTCTCTCTCGCCATCGCGGCCCAAGCGGGCTTCAGGCGCGTCATCTTCATAAGTTCGCCGTATCACATGCGCAGGCTGAAGATGACCTCCGATAAGTTCTTAAAAAAAGATAATTATTTTATCTTCAGCCCCATACCGCGCAGTCTGTTCTATGGCGATGGCAGCTACACCTCCTTAAGTCACATAAAGGCCATCCTGCGCGAATATCTTGGTATCATATACTATAAGTTTAAAGGCTACGCATAAAGCAGTTTATAGTTGATAGTTTATAGTTGATAGTTTATAGTTTATAGCAAAAATATAGCAAAAAAGAAATAGCAAAAAAGGTAACAGTCCAGTGTTATAAGAAGCTCGACGAGACTCGTCATTGCGAGCCACGAAGTGGCGAAGCAATCTAAAAACAAGATTGCTTCGTCGCCCGACGGTAAATGCAAAGGCTCCTCGCAATGACGGCCGGAGTTTCTTTAAACACTGATCTGTTACCAAAAAAGATATAGCAAAAAAGAAAGAGGGGATGGTATGCGCATCATTGATGAAAAAGGCAGGTTTTTGAATTTTATGAACATTTTTGATCTTTTATTTATTATTCTTATCTTCTGTATGATGATACCCGCGGGTTTATTCTACTATCATCATCGCGCGCATAAACAGCCTGGCGAAGCGCCGCAACAATACAGCCATGTCTATAAATACGCGAAGGCGCAGGCCTACCTGATCCAGGGCGTGGCAGATCGCCTTAAAAAGGGGGATCGCCTCTTAGACTCAGACGGAAACGCCCTATGGGAGATAGACAGCGTTTCCAATAGGCCGGCGGTTGTGGGTACCGCGCCAAAAAAACCAGACGCCAAAATCAGCACCAGCGCCAGCCACACAAAGAGCTACAGCCTGGCGCGCAACGGCGGAGTTATTAAATCTCTTGGTGAGGCCTACGATAGAGAAGAACCGGAAACAGTGGAGATATCTTCCTTGAGGAACATGGAGATATCCCTAAAGCTGTGGTGCAGGATAGAGAAGGACGGCTCGCTTATAATATGTAAAGATGGCACACGGCTGCTTGCGGGGACAACTCTTCAATTAAGCACAAATAGTTACAACATTATCGTTACAATAAGCGATGTTGCCTAAAGAAGCTATGGACGATCGACATCCTATTTTGGAAGAGAGCCTGATATTTAAAATTTATGAAGCGTTTTTTCCGCGTTCCTTCAATACCTTGAAGGATAGCCTCATATATAACTTTTCCAAAAACCTGTTTTTATCTTCGATGCGGGCCGTCTCCTATTTTGATAAGCTGCCCAAAACCCTTCTATCGTGGTTTCGCGCCAGTCTTATATATAAGGTCCTCAACTTAAGATTTGATCGACATGCATAAGCCAAAGGTCATCAGGATAATAGCCAGGCTCAATATCGGCGGCCCTGCCATGCATACGATACTCCTGTCGAACGGGCTGAATCAGGGCGCCTTTAGAGACACGCTTGTGTGCGGGACTTCGAGCGCGTCCGAAGGCGATATGTCATACCTCGGCAAGGACAAGTATGCGCGGCCTCTAATAATACCTGAACTTGGCAGGGAGATATCGCTCAAGAAAGACTTCACGGCATTCTTGAGGCTGTATTCGCTTATGCGAAGAGAGAGGCCGGATATTGTTCACACCCACACAGCCAAGGCCGGCGCGCTTGGGAGGCTCGCGGCGGCGCTCGCGGGGGTGCCGATCAAAGTCCACACGTTTCACGGCCACATATTCGACGGATATTTCAGCCCGATCAAGGCAAAGACCTTCATATTTTTAGAGAGGATTCTGGCGCTTTTTACCGACAGGCTTATTACGGTAAGCGAACGGATTAAATATGATATAGTGAACAGGCTCAAAGTCACCCAAGACAGGAAGTGCGCCGTTATACCCTTAGGATTGGAACTTGATAAATTTTTGGATTGCGAAAGGGAAAGGGGGGCCTTTAGAAAAACCCTGGCGATAGACGATGCTGCGCAGCTCGTAGGTATAGTGGGCAGGCTCGTCCCCATCAAAAACCACAGGATGTTCTTAAACGCGGCGCGCAGGCTGAAGTCCGACCTTCCGGGGCTCAAGGTAAAATTCATCATCGTGGGTGATGGAGAGTTGAGGGGCGAACTGGAGGACTATTCTCATAGATTGGGCCTGCGCGAAGACGTCATATTTACCGGATGGGTAAAGGATCTGGCCTGTGTCTACGCGGACCTTGACGTTGTCGCCCTGACATCCCTGAACGAAGGCACGCCGGTCTCATTGATCGAGGCGATGGCCTCCGGCAGGCCTGTCATAGCGACAGAGGTGGGAGGCATAAGAGACCTGATATCGCCGGATGTAAACGGGATCCTCGCGAGGAGCGGGGATGTAGATGATTTCTGCTCCGGGCTTATTTCACTGTTGAACGATAGCGATAAGCGAAGGGAGCTCGGCAAGCGCGGGAGGGATTCTGTCGCGGTAAAATATTCAAAGGATAGGCTGATTAAAGATGTAGAGGCGTTGTATCAGAATCTGATCAGCGAGAGGGAGAATCGCCAATAATGGCCGCAATCGCGCTTTCTTTCATCTACTTTATCGGGGCTGTGTATATCGCGAGCTCTAATCTGGGCGATCTCGCGGCCTTTCATGTTGTTTATAGAGTTGTCTACATGCCCCTGGCATTTTGGGCCTTTACGTTTGCTTACGCCTACTTCTTCCGCAAGGCGACGAAGGCCGGCAAGATGAGCGTCCCGCTGGTATTATTGTTGGGCTTACCTTCGCATATACTGCTGCTCCTGGGCAACGTCTACTTTTCGATAGCGCTGAAGAGTCCCCAGATAACCACGTTATATAAGTTCTATATCGAAGTGGTCTTGTATGCCGCAGCGGCCCTGGCGATTGTTTGGGGGATGAAGATGGCGAGGAAGGACCGCTTCTTTTTACCCCTCGCCTTAGTCGGTCTTTACCCTATATATTTGTCGATCCAGCATGGGACCATGAGGCCTGCCGTCGTTGTGATGCTCGCGCTGTCAGCGTATGGGATCAGGTTTGCCGCAAAGATCAAAGATATCCTCAAATCCAAATGGCGCGCGGCCCTCGTAATCTTCACCCTCGCCTTTCTCATCAGGCTCGTATTCGGCATAGGTATAATTCAAAAGACACAGGATAGATTCCCGCTGGCAAGCGATGACGGCCAGAGATACGATATGCACGGATATAATATAGCCAGGGATATCTCTTATTTAAGAAACCCGGATTTTACGCCGACCGCCTATGATACCGGCTACTCGCTCTTTCTTGCCCTGGTCTACAGGGTATTCGGCAGGTCCTTCTATATAGTCGTCATCCTGCAATCTCTAATAGGCGCCATTGTCCCTGTCATGGTCTATCTCCTCGGTATGAGGATAATGGATGACCCCGGCGCTATTCTGGCCGCCTTCTGGGCTTCGCTGGACCAGCCGCTTATAATGTTCTCATGCGTGCTTGGCCAGGAGGCGTTGTATATTCCTATCCTGACATCCGTGGTCTTTCTTATCACTAAGTACGCTCTTGGGCAGGGGAATAAGATAAGCCTCTTTTACGATATCTCAATCGGCGCGTTATTGGGCGCCGCGAACGTGATAAGGACTGTGATCCTGTATTTTGTGCCGATAATAAGCGGATATATGCTTTTTGTAAAGAGCGCGAAAACGCTCTTAAAAAAAACGGCCGACGTTATCCTGATTCTGACAATCATGTTCGCGATAATCGCGCCCCTCACATATCTGAATTTTTTAAATTCAGGCAAGTTTTTTCTTTTGACCGAGCCGAAACCGATAATGGACTGGCTGCATGACGGCGGTCAGGCCGGCGGTTACTTCCCAACCAACAAGGCCCTGGCCGAGATGGGCATAGACCCCTTCATGGATCCTGTCGGGTCACTCGCCGCGCTGGTAAAACATCCATTAAAATTTTTATCCATAGAAGCCAGCCTCCTGCCAAGAAGGATTATCGCGCTCTTTTCATGCCATACATTCGGCTTCTTCGATCCGATATATATGGTGAACGCGGCAAGGCTGCCGAACGCCTTCGCGTCTAACATGGAATTCTACACATCCGCGATGATCATCATCGGGTTCTTTCTGATTGTGAAGCGCCGTCAGCGGCGTAAGGAGGCTTATCCGATGCTTTTGGTAATATTCTATTACACCATGGTCCATGTTGTATTGTTCAGGATGGGCAACATAAGATACCGCGCGCCCATACACCCGTACCTTATCATATTCGGCGCGCTTGGTATCAGGTCAATGATCGATTACATCAGGAAAGGGCTTTCATATTCCCGATGAAGATACTGCTGATAAATCCGGAAAGGCTGATAAACCCGCCTTTCGGGCTTTTATACATAGGCTCTGTCTTAAAGGCCATGGGCCATGATGCCGAACTGGTGGAGATCCCATTTGGCTTGACCCAAAAGGAACGCTCAAAATTCCTTGATGCCAAGATACGGGAATATCGTCCCAGGATAGCAGGCATAACGTGTATGAGCATGCAGGCCTCGATCGCTAAAGAAGTGGTGAAGAGTATAAAAGAGGCTGCGAAAGATGTGTGTGTAGTCGTGGGGGGCGTGCACCCGACTATCGACAGCCATGATGTGCTCTCCTGGGGAACTGATATATGCGTCAGGGGAGAAGGCGAAAGGACTATTCTAGAAGTCGTCGATTTTTGTAATGGCGTCCTTGGAATTGAGTCTATAAAGGGCATCTCATACAGGAAGGGCGCGGAGATGCTCGACAATCCCGATAGGGAAGCGATAAAGAATTTGGATGAACTTCCGCCCCTGTCTTACGAACTTTTGGAGAAGTCCAGATTCAGAAACCGTTCTTATTCAATAAGAGGTTTCTGGCTTAGGTGCGCCTGGATAATGACTACGAGGGGGTGCCCGGGCAGGTGCATATTCTGCGCGAGCAAGACCATGCATGGAAGGGTGGTGAGAGAATTCTCCCTCGACAGGATGCTGGATGAGGTCTCAACCCTCAAGAGGAACTACAAGGTAGAGGGCCTGTGGGTATTCGACGATACCTTTACCCTGAAAGAGCGCCGGGTAGTGGAATTCTGTGAAGGCCTTAAAGAAAGAAAGATCAGGCTGATTTGGGCCTGCCAGGCCAGGGTGGATACATTCACCCGGCGCATGGCAGAGGCGATGCGCTCATCCGGCTGCGTCCAGGTCGACTTTGGCGTGGAGTCAGGTTCGCAGAAGGTACTCGATTATATAAAAAAGGATATCAGGTGCGAAGAGACCAGGCGGGCATTCAGGATAGCGAAAGAGACCGGCATGCGGGCGCTGGCCACTGTCATGGTGGGCCTGCCTACAGAGACCGAAGAGGACTTCAAGATGACAGAGGTCCTTATAAGGGAGATTCGGCCTAATTTTGTGGCGCCTTTCTTCGCGACCCCGTATCCCGGCACAGAGCTGTACAGGATGGCAGTGGATAATAAGTGGATCGACATATCCAAAGAGATAAATTGGCAGCAGATGGAAGAGCCGCTTATGGTGATGGACATGCCTCATGAAAAGATAAAAAGGATGCTCGAGAAACTTCTTGAGTTTAACAAGTCGGCCATGCTGGAATATCTGCGTCAGCCCCGGTTTATCTACGACCTGCTGAAGGTCTTTCTGAAATATCCGAAGTTCCTCCTGCAAAGCGTCTTTTACGCCTCAAGGCTCAGACAAAAGGATCTCATGAATCTGTTTGTGAATGTATTCAGGAAAGAGATGGTCGAAGGCTGATGTTGTCCATAATAACCCCGGCATATAACAATCCCGAACAGCTGGAGAAGCTCTTGGGCTCCATTCGTCCGGAGGCTGCCGGGGACAGCGCCTTAGAGGTGATCGTCGTGGATGACTGCTCAAAAGACGGGTCCATCAAAATGGCGGCGGCGAAATATGAATTCGCCAGTTATATAAGAATGGGCAAAAATAACGGCCCGGCGGCGGCGAGGAATGAGGGCGCGAAATTCGCGAAGAATGACATCCTTCTCTTCCTCGATTCGGATACGATTGTAAATTCCGGCACGCTTCCCAAGATAAAGGAGGCCTTCAAAAAGGACAGCTCTATCGCGGCCATTTGCGGCGAGTATGATATTGAGCCGATAAATGAGTCGTTCGCCGCCAAGTTCAAGGCGCTCATGGCGCGCAGCTGGATCCCGCGGGATAATCATATAACAGTGTTCGTCGCCAGGGTAGGCGCGATAAAAAAAGAGGTCTTCGAGAAGCTTGGTGGATTCGATACCGGCATAAGGACGGCCTCGAGCGAAGAATGGGAGTTCGGCAGGAGGCTTGGCAATAACGGCTTCACCATACATTATGACCCCTCTATTACGGTCAGACATCATTTTCCGGCTTTCAAGAAACAGGTCAGACTCTTCTTCCACAGGGCATTCATGTGGGTTTATGTCTTTAAAAAATACGGCGGATTTGACAATACCTGCACCACGCCCATTCTGGCCCTGGCGCAGATTTGCGGCTTTCTTTCGCTGTCATTTTTTATTTTATCCGCGGTGAATCCCAACCTTTTATACGCGGCCTTGTCATCATTTATCCTATTCATGACAGGAAGCCTTAGATTCTTCAAGTTGACGCTTGAGCGCGAGGGCTTGATCTTTACGCTTAAAGCGATTCCGCCGGCCCTGATCCTGTCTTGCTCCATAGTCTTGGGGGCGTTCACCGGGGCCGCGTACTTTCTTTTGCGCAGATGAAGATCTCCCTGCTTAATGTAAGATCGGATAAAACGAACTGCGTCAACAAAGATTTCATGGGAGGCTACGGGTGGGCCTTCAACGCGGGAGTCTCTTTGCCGGCGAGGATGATAAATCTCATAAAGGCCCTCGGTGAGAATCTGCCGATCATGTCGTTCGGCTACCTGGGGGCCGTCTTTTCCAAAAAAGGCGTTGAGGTAGAATATGGTGAAAATGAAATTCCAAAAGCGGATATCGTCATCATGCAGTCGTCGATGGTCGAGCATAACCTTGAGATGAAATGGGCAAGGTGCCTCAAGAGGGCAGGCATGAGAGTCGGATTCATAGGGCCATTCTCAAGCGCCATGCCTCAATTATTCTTGAGGGAGTGCGATTTTGTCATTAAGGGAGAGCCTGAAGAGGCGGCCTGCAGGATAGCCGGGGGGCTGGTCCCGGAAGGTATTGTGGAGAGTAAATTTATTGACGATCTGGATACAATCCCTTTTCCTAAATGGGATCTTTTTCCTTATAAGAGTTATTCGTACTTCCCCGCCCTGAAGGAGAGGCCGTTTCTGCCTATCCTCTCAAGCAGGGGATGCGCCTACACGTGCAATTATTGCCCGTATCTGGTCAACTACAGATACCGGCAGAGATCCTCCGGAAATACGCTGGACGAGATCGGATATCTCATAGCTAGGTTCGGCATACGCTCGATGTTGTTCAGGGATCCTGTATTTACTCTGGACCGCCAAAAGGTTTGTGAGATAGCCCAGGGCATATTAGACAGAGGGTATAAGATAAAGTGGGCTTGCGAAACGAGGCTCGACAAGGTTGATAGGGAGCTGCTCCGGCTTATGTATTCCGCGGGTTTGAGGGTTATGAACGTCGGCGTGGAATCGTATAGTGAAGATATCATCAGGAAGGCATCGCGGAAACCCATAGGGATGCCTCATCAGGAGGAGATGATAAGGTTTTGCGACGAGATAGGGATACGCGTTACGATATTCTATATGTTCGGCATGCCGGATGACACTGAAGGAAGCCTCCTTGACACCATCAGGTATTCAAAGGCGCTGAATACCCATGTGGCGCAATTCTTTGTATTCACTCCGTTTCCAGGGACAGAATATTACGACAAGGTAAAGGGAGATATATACGAAAAGGACTGGGAGCGCTTCGACTGCTATACGCCCGTCTTTAAACACAAAAATCTTTCAAGAGAGAGGATACTCGAGTTAAAGGAGAAGGCGTTCGTCTCTTATTATTACAGGCCTGGATGGGTAATGAAATTCGCCTCCAGGGCATTGAGGGACATGCTGGGGCGATGAAGACAAACGTCTTGGTGACAGGCGCGTCCGGGTTCGTTGGGAGAAAGATAGTAGAGGCGCTTCAACCGGATCGCGAACTTGCGCTCTCCGTATTATTGAGGAATCCGGACAAGGACAGGGTCTTGACCGCTCGTGGCGCGCGTATCTATAAAGGCGATATAGGAGACCCCGAAACCCTTAAAGAAGCCCTGGCAGGCAAGGAGATAGTGATACACAGCGCGGCCCTGATGAGCAACTTCGATTCTTTTCCAAGGGAGGAATTTTATAGAATAAACGCGGCCGGAACCGAGAATATGTTAAAGGCCTGCGATCCGGCAAGGCTGGAGCGGTTTCTCCATATATCCACTGTAGGCGTATACGGCGACGCGCCTTCAGCTTATGAATGGTCTAAGAAAGAATCTGAACGCATAGTCCTGAAATACGCGAAAGAACGGGCGATCCCGTTTACGATATTACGGCCGTCACAGCTGTATGGACCTGGAATGCGTTACGGATGGCCGCAGACCATAAAATCGATCAAGACCGGCAGGATGGTGATACCCGGAAATGGGAGGGCGCGGGTGCACCTTCTGAACATAGCGGATCTCGCGGCGGCCGTTAAATTAACGCTTCGAAACGATAGCGCGAAGAACAGGATATACGACATCGCGGGGCCGGAGGTCTTATCTATTGGCGAGGTCTTCGATATAATATCAGAGGACCTTGGCGTCAGGCCTCCTGCGAGGGTTCCGTTTTCAATCATATATTTTAGCGCCTGCGTCCTGCGGTTAATTCCATCGCGGTTAAAGAGCGCCTGGCTGCGGTTGTTGACGCCTCATAGATTGGAGTTCTTTGCGCGCGACCACGTCTATGATATGGATGCGGCTCAAAAAGAACTCGGGTTTAATCCAAAAGTGAGAGTTCGGGAAGGCTTCACGGAAATGATCAGGTGGTGCGAGCAAGAGGGCTTGATATGACGCAGCCGGGATTGAAGCTATCTATAGTGATACCCGCTTACAATGAAGCCGGAAAGATAAAAAATACATTTTCGCGGCTCGAGCGTTTCTTTTCACAGAAACCATATGAGATGGAATATGTATTTGTAGATGACGGCAGTTCGGATGATACACTCGCCGTACTGCGGGAGCTTCAAGGCAGCCGCCGCAACATAAAGATACGCGTAAACGAAAAGAACACGGGCAAGGGATACTCCATCAGGAAGGGCATGCTCTCCGCCGAAGGGGCCTATTGTCTGTTCATGGACGCTGACATGTCAACATCGCTTGGCGCTTTCGATGAATTTGAAAAGAGTTTAGGAGGGTTTGACATCATCATGGGTTCGAGGTGGAAGGAAGAGTCCAACGTCAAGATCCCCCAGCCCTGGTGCAGGAAGATAATGGGGCACGTCTTTTACGCCATAGTCAGGGCCTTCCTCCTGAAGGGCATAACCGACACGAATTGCGGCTTTAAATGTTATCGAAGAGAGGCCGCCAGGGACCTATTTTCAAAGCAGCGCCTGCGCGGCTGGGGGTTTGACGTGGAGTTATTGTACATAGCCCAAAAGAGGGGTTATCGTATAAAAGAGATACCGGTCGTCTGGGGCCATGGGAGGGATTCAAGGGTAAATTTATTTGTGGTGCCGGCGCTCACTCTGATGGAGCTCGCCGCGATAAAAATCAACGACTGGAAGGGCCGCTATGAAAAGTAGAATATTGCTCGTCCGTCCGCCGAGCGTGAATAAGGGGACATCATTCATAGCTACCCAGTTTCCTCTCAATATGGCCGGCATAGCCTCAAGCCTGTTGGAGAAGGGCCATGAGGCCGCGATCTGGGATTTTGACGCCGAGCCGTTTACAGAAAGGCTGTTCACAAATAGATTAAAAGAATACGCCCCCGCCCTTGTCGGAGTAAGCTGTTATACGCCTACTATCGTCAATGGACACAAGATCGCGGCGCTTGTGAAAGAGGGCATGCCGGGCGTCCTGACGGTGGTCGGCGGGCCGCATGTATCAGCCCTGCCGCGCCAGACGCTCGAAGAATTTAAGGATTTTGATATCGGCGTTATAGGCGAAGGCGAAGAGGTGATGGTAGAGTTGGCTGATAAAGTCTCTCGCGGCGAACCGATCGAAGACGTGAAAGGAATCATCCATAGACATGACGGCCAGCTGTGCGCGACCGCGGCCAGAGACCCTGTTCAGGATCTTGACAAGCTGCCTTATCCGGCCAGAGGGCTTTTGAATATCCCTTTATACAAAGGGCAGTCCCACAGAGGGTTCTCGCGCAGCTTCTTAAAGATAACCGAGATAATGACTTCGCGCGGGTGTCCCAATAGATGCATATTCTGCGCATCAGATGTTATTGCCGGCAGGGCCGTGAGGTTCAGAAGCGCCGAGTCTGTGAAAGACGAGATAGCCGAGTGCGTTAAGAAATACGGCTTCAATCATTTTACTATCTCGGATGACACCTTCGCGCTTAGAGAAAACAGGCTTTATGACATATGCGGGGAATTCTCGGCTCGGAAGGTTACATGGAACTGCAACGCGCGCGTTCAGCCGCTCTCAAGAAAGACGCTCTCTGTCATGGCAGAATCCGGATGCGCCGGCGTCACATTCGGCGTAGAGTCCGGAAGCCCGAGGATATTGAAGCTGATCGAGAAGAACATAACCCTGGACGAGATCGAAGACGCCTTCAGATGGTCTAAGGAGGCCGGCATAAAGCTGGTTGAGGCGGATGTCATCATTGGCAGCCACCCGTCCGAGACCATGGACGATATCGATATGACGAAGAGGCTCCTGGCGAAGATATCGCCTGATGTCATTTCGGTATCGATCATAGTCCCGTACCCCGGCACAGCCGTTTACGAGATGATGCGCAAGGGGGGCCTTATATCCCAGGATAAGAGGTGGGACTCTTTTGTCCTGTTCGGCAGAGAACCGTCTTGGAGAACAGAGAATTTCGACCCCCGGGAGCTGGTCCGTTTGCAAAAAGACCTTCTCGCCTCCTTCTATTTCAGACCGTCGTATATTTTAAACACCATGAGGAAGATGAAAAGCCTGGGAGAATTTCTCTACTGGATTAGAGGAGGGACCGAGTTTTTGTTGAACTTTATAACGCGTCCTTTTGAGATATGAGCGATATCCTGTTATTGAATCCGCCGTACACATCTTTAGGATACAAGGCAATATCGAGTTTCGCGAGCAGGTCGTTTCCGATAGGTCTTGGAAGTATTTCAGGCACTTTAAGAGACAGAGGTTTCTCGTTTGATATTATAGACGCCGACGCGCTCAATATCGATATAGACGAAATCTTAAGACGCATCGTTAAACTAAAGCCGCGCATAATAGGTATTAGTACATATACGGCATGTATCGGTGTGACACAAAAGATAGCAGGCTCTCTTAAAAAAGTTATGGAGGACAGCATAATAGTCTTGGGCGGCCATCATGCCTTTGCCGCAAGAGGCGAATTATTGAATGAGTGCCCGTGCGATATAGTCGCCATAGGCGAGGGGGAGGGCCTCTTCGCGGATATATGCGACTGCATATTGAATAAAAAAGACCTAAACACTGTAAAGGGCATATACTTTAGGGATAATAGCGGAAAAGCCAGATATACGGGAGAGAGGCCGTATATACAAAATCTGGACGAACTCCCAAGGCCGGCCTATGAGCTCTTCCCGATGGATAGATATATGGGGCACTTCTTCAGGGGATGGACATCAGGCTGCAGAACGCCGTTTATCAATATGATGACGTCCCGCGGCTGTCCTTTTACCTGCGGTTTCTGTTCCAACGTGTTGTGGGGAAAGAAGGTGAGGTTTCAATCTCCCGAGCGGGTAATCTCCGAGATAGATTATCTCGTTCGAAGTTATGGGATAAAACAACTCGCCTTTTTTGATGACAGCTTTACCCTGGACATGAAGAGGGCGGAGCGCATATGCGATCTCCTGATCGAGAAGAGATACAACCTTGATATCTCCTGCGCCACGCGCGCCGATCTCTTAAATGACAACCTGCTGGAAAAGATGACCCGGAGCGGTTTCAGGTGGATCGGGATCGGCATCGAATCCGGAAACGAGAGGATCCTGAAGAAGATCTCAAAAGGCCAGAGCCTTAAAAGGTATTCTGATGCGCTGAAGATGATAGCCAGACACCGCATAGCCAGCTACGGAAGCGTCATATTCGGATATCCCGGCGAGGATAAGTCCACCATGCGGGACACGCTCTCTTTTATGCTGGCCAACCCTGTCCATCTTCCGCAGATAAGCATATTCGTCCCCTATCCGGGCACGCCCATTTACAAGGAGCTGGTTGAACAGGGGGCTTCTATTCCAGGCGATATCAACCAGTTCAGCAGGGTCGTATCTTACAATACGGACATCTCAGCCTGGTATCTGGTCTTCTTTCAGTGGTACAGCTACTTCAGGATATTCTTTCGCGTAAGATACTTTAATCTGATAAGAAAGACCTTCATACTGCCGATCGTCATAATCGATCTCGCGAGGATAGCATTGGCAGGTTCGCGCTTAGGACGCGCCAGAAGACGCGTGAAGAGGGTCTCCTAACATACCATGAAGATAGCCTTTATCTACAGAGATATAACATTTCAGGCGCCGCTCGGGGTTATGTATTTATCCGCATTTTTGAAGAGGAGCGGACACGATTGTTATTCATTCTTAATCGAACAGGACGCTGTAGACGACCTCGTGAAATTCAAACCGGATTTCCTGTGCTATACCGTGACCACAAGCAATTACAAATTTTATGTTGAATACAATAAGACCATCAAGAGACTTTTCGGGGCGATGTCCCTATTCGGCGGCCCGCACGCCACTTTCTTCCCCGAGCTGATCATGGAGCCGGATATAGATGGAGTATGTATGGGCGAAGGCGAAGAGGCCCTCCTGGATCTGGTCACGAGGGTCGAGAAAAAAGAGGATTACCTGAACGCGCCTAATTGGGTCTTCAAGGCTGACGGTAAAGTCATAAAAAACAGATGCAGAAAATTGGAAACCGGCATAGACAGCTACCCGTTCCCTGACAGAATGACTTTTTTCAAGACCCCGCGGCTGCGCAGGTCCAGCATCTGGGTCTTCATAGGAAGCCGCGGCTGCCCGTATCAGTGCTCTTATTGCCATAACCATCTGATGAACACTATCTACGCGGATGGGCCCAGGGTGCGCTTTCGCGCTCCAGAGAATATCACGAGGGAGATCCATGAGGTCAGGAGAGAGTATCCTGTGAAACAGATTATATTTACGGACGACACCTTCAACCTGAATAAGAAGTGGCTTGAGGAGCTTTCAGCCCGATACGCGAAAGAGGTAGGTATACCTTATTCATGCTACATCAGGGCCAATCTTGTCGACGACGAAGTCGGAGAATGGCTGCGTAGGTCGAACTGCGCTGTCGCCTATCTCGGAATCGAGAGCGGCAATGAACGGGTCCGCAAAGAGGTGCTCAACAGACCTATGAGCGATCGCGATATAATAAATGCCTCTTGTGTACTCAACAGGAATAAGATAAAGATAGTCGCGTTGAATATATTAGGCATCCCAGGCACGACATTTTCGGATGATCTGGATACCCTGAAACTCAATATCCGGTGCAGGCCATATCAGGCTGTCGGGCAGCTGCTCCAGCCATATCCCAATACCAGGATATACGATTATAGTGTGCAGTTAAATCTTTTCCACGAAGAAGATGTCTCGCGGTTGGGCGATCTCCTCACAGATTCCAAACTCTCTTTTGACCCGGGGCATCTGAAGAAGGTTACAATCTTAAGAGACCTCTTTGCCTTTTTAGTGAAGTTCCCGTTTCTGTTTAAATTCTTTCCCATGTTTCTTGTGCTTCCAAGGGCGATTTTATATAATATCTCCAAGGCGTACTATGGATATCTCAAGTTGAGGCTGTTTCCAGTGTTCAGCGGCCCAGGTCAGATACTTTTGGGCATAGTGAACTTTTACAATCGCGAGAAGAAAGGCGTATCTTAAGATGTTCGCCATCCCAAGCGCGTACAGGGTAATCTATATACCCGTCTATTTCTGGATTGTTTGTCTTGCGTATTTATTTATAACCGGCGCGATATTCCTGAAAGAGAAAAAGCCGGTATCGGCGTATCTCAAAGAGGGCGTACGCGCGGCATTTTTCCTGCACGTCTATGTCCTGTTAGGCGGCCTGGTAGGGTCCCTTTTCAAAAATCCGGGACTGATTTCAGGGATGTATATTTTATATATCAAAACGGTATTCCTCATCTCGACAGCCGTGATATGCATGGCGGCGTTCAGGCAGATTTATCCACGTGAGCGCGATGATAAGACCAGGCCGATGATATATGTTCCGTTTATCGCGTCGGCAGTATGCTACCTTTTCTTTTTCCTGGCGCTTCATCACTATAAGTTCTCTGCTTTGGTCTCCGTGGCCATGGCGTCGGGTGCGGTATTGGGCGGCAAGACCCTGCAGCCCGCCCTGGATTTTTTGAAGAAATTCTTTTCAAGGGATTCAAGCGTCATAATGGTTGTCTTTATAGCCGCCTTCCTTATCAGAGCGGCGTTCGGGATAATACTGGTGCAGAAGACGACTTGCGGCCCTCACGGATACGACGGCTATCTATACGCAAGCGACGACGGCCTTACCTTTGACGATACCGCGAACAGGATTCTAAGAGACCCATCGATGTTGATGAGGGGGGAAGTGCGGATATGGGGAAACTGGGATCAATTCTACGCTGTCACTCTAGCCGTCATTTATAAAATATTCGGGAGGAATTTTTATATACTGGCCGTATTTCAGTCCTTATTAGGCGCGTCTATTCCGCCGCTGATATTTATGATAGGCAGGTCTATCTTCTCGCGGGCCATCGGCATCATCGCCGCCATAGCCCTGTCCTTTAAAGGCGGGCTGATCCTGTTGAGCGCGTATATGGGGCACGAAGCGGTCTGGCTGCCCATACTGTATCTTTTGATATTTTTATTGGCGAGATATTTTAAGGACCCGGGCGCCTCAAGCGTCTTTAATGACGCGGCGATAGGTCTGGCCCTCGGCGTCTTAACCCTCTTCAGGTCCGTCTATCTCTATCTCCTGCCGTATCTTGGTCTTTGGGAACTGTCATTCTTACGAGGCGTCAGGATGGCGAAGGGCTTCTCGCGTTTTGTCACAGTCTCACTGGTATGCGCTGGAGTAATATGGGGTCTCTTATCGGTGTTAAATAACCAGGTTCAATTCCTGAACAGCGGAAAAGGTCAGTATTTATGGAGGACCTCGCGGCTATCGCCTCCTTTTCAGTATCTGGGCAACGAAAGACTTGAGGCAATAGGTATAAGCCCCTTCATTGACCCCAAGGGCTCTCTTAGGTCGATCGCGGAACATCCGATTCGATTTCTCGCGCTGGCAGCCAGGATCTATCCATTGCGGGTTGTGGCATACTTCGAGGCATACCAGTTCGGGCTCTTCGATCCCATATATATGATAAACCCCGCGAATATCAGGAATAAATTCGCTTCCACATTGGAATTCTACTTTACAGTCTTTTTTCTGACGGGGCTCATATTTTGCCTTTTTAAAAGAAAGGCATTAACTTCTCCCGTATTCCTGATACTGACGTTTCATGCTGTATTCTTTTGCGGGATACTGTCGCAGCAGGCCCCAAGACTAAAAGAGACATCATCGCCTTTAGTCTACCTTATAGGCAGTTTCGGGGCGTATACGGCATTTAATTTTCTTAAAAGAAAAGAAGGGTAAATTCTATCCCTCTCCCCTAAAGAGGAGAGGGTAGGGTGAGGGGGAGAAATGAAAACGCTTATTACTGGAGGGGCGGGATTTGTAGGTTCACATTTGGCGGAGGAGCTTTTGAATAGGGGCGATAAGGTCGTTGTCATAGATAATCTGTCTACCGGCAGCATGGATAATATAGAGCACCTCAAAGAGCGAAGCAAGCGCTTTTCATATTATATCGATACGATAATGAATGAGGGCTTGATGAGGCGGCTCATAAAAGGATGCGATATCGTCTATCACATGGCGGCGGCGGTCGGCGTGAAGTATATCATAGATAATCCGCTCGAATCTATCCAGACCAATGTCAGGGGGACCGAGATCGTCCTGGATCTGGCCAATTCTCAAGGTAAGAAGAAGGTTGTGGTCGCGTCGACCTCCGAGATTTACGGCAAAGACCGGCCCGGCAAACGCTCCTTCAGGGAGGGTGATGACAGGGTTTTGGGCCCGACGACCATATCCCGCTGGAGCTATTCCTCCACAAAGGCGCTCGATGAATTCCTGGCGTTGGCGTATTGGAGAGAGAAGAAACTGCCCGTTGTCATCGTCAGGCTCTTCAATACATGCGGCCCCCGCCAGACAGGAAGGTACGGCATGGTGATGCCCAGGTTCGTGAAGCAGGCCCTGCTCGGTCAGCCCATAACCATATACGGCGACGGCAAACAGACGAGGAGTTTCACCTATGTCCTGGATGTGGTGCGGGCCATCGCGGAATTGGCGCAGGATAAGAAGGCGGTCGGAGAGATATTCAACGTAGGCAATCCCAAGGCCATAACGATAAATGAGCTTGCGCAAAAGGTGAAGAGGCTCGCGGGGTCCGGGTCGTCGATAACGCATATCCCCTATGAGAAGGCGTATGAAAAAGGTTTTGAGGATATGAGGCACAGGGAGCCTGACATAACCAAGATCAGACTCCTGATCGGGTTCCGGCCAAAAGTAGAGCTGGACGAGATGATCGCGAATATAATAAAGTACTTTAAACGATGATAGACTGGATCGATTTGATCGAGGTGTTCGTCACAACCGCCATAATCGCTTATCTCATAACGCCTCTGTCCAGAAAGGTCGCCTTTAAGACGGGTTATCTGGATCAACCCAAAGATACAAAGGTCCATGCCCATCCAATGCCGCTTTTGGGAGGGGCCAGCGTCTATATAGCTTTTATGATAGGCCTTTTCATTACCATAAAGGTCTTCGGGAATCCCAGGATTTTTGGCATAGCAGCGGGAAGCACTGTGCTTCTTATTGTGGGATTAGTCGACGACAAGATGGGGATGATGCCCGAGTTGAAGCTCCTGGCGCAATTCCTGGCCAGCATGGCGGTTGTAAAATCCGGGGTGAGAATAGAATTCCTGGGCAATTATTACCTGAATACCATCTTTACCTACCTCTGGCTGGTCGGTATAACCAATTCATTTAATCTGTTGGACAATATGAACGGCCTCTCAGCCGGCATAGCCGTGATAGCCAGCGCGTTCTTCGGGATCGTAATGGCTTCAAGCGGCCAGATCGAGGTGGCGGCAGTCTCTTTCGCCCTGACAGGCGCGTGCCTTGGATTTTTGAAACACAACTTTCCGCGCGCGAATATATTCATGGGAGACTCCGGAAGTCTTGTCATAGGGTTTGTCCTGGCCGCATTGGCTGTTGAAGGCACCTGGAAGACGCGCTTCCTGACCACATCTTTAGCTATGCCGATAGTAATACTCGCGTATCCCATATTCGATACTACGCTTGTGACGGTGATGAGGATCCTTGAAGGCAGATCGGTTTTTCAGGGCGGCAGGGACCATTCCTCTCATAGGCTGGCCCTCCTGGGCTTAAGAAGGCGCGGCACGGTATTAGTTATATATTGTATCTGCGCGGCGCTTGGGTTAAGCGCGCTCCTGATTCAGCGCATCTCCATCAGGTCCGCGACAGGGGTAATAATCCTCGTAGCTGTCTTACTTGTGTCGCTTGGTGTAAGACTTGGCATGGTGGATACAGGCAGATACGGCAGGATGAAAGGGCATGATAATGGTGAATAAAGAAAGATTCAGCGGGGCAGCGGGATCAGCGATAAAATGGTGTCTCTTCGCGGTCCTATTTGCCGCGCCATTCTCAAAGTCTATCTCGGAATTATCGATAGCCCTTGCTATAATACTGTGGCTGATAAAAAAGACAGCTGATAGAGATTTCCGGCTGGCAAAGACAGAACTGAATATTTCTCTTCTTGTATTTGTGCTGGCCGTAGTCCCGTCGCTATTTATTTCCGCTTTCCCGCTTTTAAGCATAAAGGCGTTCTTCACGAAGGTCTTAAAATTTGTCCTTCTCTATTTCGTCATAGTCGAGAATATAGATACCAGATCTAAATTAAAAGACCTGTGCATAGTAGGATTTCTATCAGCCGTAATTATCTTGATAGACGGGCTTATCCAGCATGGTTTTGTGGTAACAGACCCTCTGCATAATTACCCGCTGTTTAAACTTCGTTCAGAATGGGACGAAAACGGATTCTTCCGCGGCTTCCCGACAGCGTCTTTCCCGTTCCCGAATGATCTATCCGCGTGGATCCTACTTGTCCTATTTCCGATCGCCTGTCTCGCCATGTTCGATCTTAAAAGGCGTAAAGTTCGGCATCTTGCGGGATTAGTCTCGCTGGGGCTCTTCTATCTATTCTTCCTGGCCAAGGCCCGCGCCGCGTGGATCGGCCTGGCCATCTCCACGGTCTATATCGCGTTGTCGAAAAAGAAGGTCTGGCTCATAGGCCTTTTGATCCTTCTCGTCGCGGTCCCGTTTATCCTGAAGATGGAGATGGCAGGGTACATCTTTGGGGCAAGCAGCATGGGCGACAGGGCCTCTATGTGGAATACTGGCGCTCAGATATTCAAGGCCCATCCTATAATCGGAAACGGTCTGAACACATTCTTCGTGAAATTCAGGGAATATCGCAATGATAAGTTTAAGGGTTTGAAAGGCAGCTACGCGCATAACTGCTACCTTCAGATGGCCGCGGATACAGGCTTGATAGGCCTCGTTAGCTTTTTATGGCTCATCCTGTCGTATTTTATTTCGATTATAAAAGGGATAAGGGGCATGGATGACGGTTTTCATAAATCTCTTGTTTGGGGGATATCTATAGGGGTTTTCGCGTTTCTGGTCCAGAGCTTCTTCGATACGAATCTCTATTCCCTGAATCTGGCAACCCTGTTCTGGTTCGCGATAGGTTTGAGTCAGAGTATACTTAAGGTTTCCAGCATCGGGACACCCTGCCATGATTAGCATTTGGTCTAGACGCGAGAGTGTCCCGTTCGGGCCGGAAGGCGCCGAACTCATGAAAATCCTCATAGTGAATCCATTCGGCATAGGCGATGTAATATTCTCCACGCCTT
>JAHFGN010000004.1:0-4581 GCA_023247415.1 Candidatus Omnitrophota bacterium | reverse complement strand
CATGAGGTCATAAAGACCAATCCGCTCCTTGGCAGGATCTTTATATACGAAAAAGATGACTTCAGGGTATGCTGGCAGAGTTCCAGGACAGAGTGCGTTAAAAAGATTTGGCGGTTTTTAAACTCCATCAGAAACGAAAGGTTTGATTTGTCTATAGACCTGTCATTGGGATACCAATACAGCATGTTCTTAAAGCTCCTCGGCGTGAAGAAGAGGCTCGGGTTCAATTACAGGGAAAGGGGCGTCTTTCTGACCGACAAGATAGATATAGATGGTTTTCATGATAAACATGTGGTCGAATATTACCTGGATCTGGCGAGGCTGTTAGGTATAGATACGGCCGCGTATAAGATCAAGCCCCGGGTATATATAAGTGAATCTGAAAAGGCGCGTTCGGCCGGCCTTCTAAAAAACATCGATATACAGGATGGCGAATTGGTTATAGGCATGGTACCAGGCTGCGGGGCGAGCTGGGGCATAGACGCCAAATACAGGAGATGGGACAGGAAAAATTTTGCCGCTCTTGCGGACAGCCTGATTTCCAAATATAACGCGAAGGTCATATTGTTCGGCGACGCGAAAGAGATGGACATCTGCGGGGATGTGGAAGGCATGATGAAAAGCAAAGTTATAAATTATTCCGGAAAGACTACAATAGGCGACTTTATCGGGCTGCTCACCAGATGCGGCCTTGTGATAACAAATGACGGCGGGCCGCTCCATATGGCGGTCGGGTTGGGCGTTAAGACGGTCTCGATATTCGGGCCTGTAGACGGGGCTGTATACGGACCGTATCCCGCCAACGGCGTCCATCATATAGTGGTAGCCGGCAAAAAAGCGGCATGCAGGCCCTGCTACAGGGGGTTTAAATACGCGAAATGCGAGGAGAGGACCTGTTTTGACTCGATTACAGTGGAGGATGTCCTGAAGGCGAGCGAAGAGATATTGAGCCGATGAGATGTGATATCATTATACCGATATGGAATCAGCTGGAATTCACCAGGGAATGCGTCGAAAATTTGATAAAGAACACCGGTTGTCCGTATCGGCTTATATTGATCGACAACGCCAGTGACAGCGCGACCAGGGTATATCTCGAAGGAATAGCCGGCGATAAAACCCTGGACGCGAAACTTATAAGAAACGAAACCAACCTTGGCTTTGTGAAGGCTGTCAATCAGGGTTTAAGGATAACAGAGGGTCCGTATGTGTGCGTGCTTAATAATGACACTGTCCCGGCCCCGCGCTGGCTGGAGCGCATGATTGAATTTGCCGAAACTCATCCGGATGTCGGCCTCATCAATCCTCAATGCGACGGCCATCTGGATACGCCGATCGATGCTTATGCCAAGGCCCTGGCCGGATACAAGGGCGAGTATATGGAGATGAACCAGTGCCAGGGGTTCTGCATGCTTATAAAAAGGGCCCTCATCGACAAGATCGGCATTCTCGATGAGGCCTTCGGCATAGGCGGATTCGATGATACAGACTACTCAATGAGGGCGCATCTGGCGGGTTTCAGGTGCGCTGCCATAAAGGATGCCTATGTGTACCACCGCCTGCACGCGTCTTTTAATGAATCCGGCGACCGGGAGGACTGGGTCAGGCGCAATCAAAAGATTTATTACGACAAGTGGGGCAAGCACAGGCGGGTCGGCATTGCGGTATGCCTGGATCTATTCAACGCGGACAGCGTGTCTCCTGTGTTGAAATCGGCATACACCTTCGCGCGGAATTGGTCATGGGTCCATATCTGGATAAACGCAAAAGTCAAAAAAGATCTCTTCAAGAATGAGATAAAAAAGGCCCTGGAGAAAGAAGGCCTTCCGCCGCATCAGAATATAAGAATAGAACACTTCTCTTTGCCGCGAGGGATCTTTAAAATGGCGGTCGCGGGCAAGGTCATTGAGAGGAGGCTCTCGCCCCGCATGCGCCGCAAGAGGTTTGATACGGTTATATGGGAAGGCCGATGAAGATAGCGTTGGTGTACCCTTCGATATATGACTCTGGGTTTAACACTTCCGGGAGGCGGATTGTGTTCAACCAGATACACCCTGGCCTGTGCTATTTGAGCGCCGCCTGCAAAAAAGAAGGCCTTGAGGATATAACGCTCATCGACTTGAGGACGCTGACCGGCTGGGATGATTTCAGGTCTAAGGCAGCGGAGATAAAACCGGACATAGCCTGCGTGACCCTGATGAGCCCGGATTACAGATACGCGGCGCGGTGTATCGAGATCGTAAAAGAAATAGATCCGGGAATAAAGACCGCAGTGGGCGGCTACCACCCGACCATCGCCACCGACGAGATGGCCAAAAACGCTGATATCGATTATATATTTGTCGGCGAAGGGGAGATCGCGTTTCCAAGTTTTTTGAAACGCGTAGAGGCCGGCAAGGCCGCGGAGAGGATAATCCGGGGCGAAAGGATGGATGCGGACGCTCTCCCCTTTATCGACAGGGAACTGTTCGATTGCCTGGAACTGCCGTACGACTTCTTTCTCCCGCTTCCATTCGTGACTATCCTGGCCGGCCGGGGCTGTCCGTACAACTGCCGTTTCTGCGCGCCCGCGAGCAAGACAATGCACGGCTTTCACGTCCGGCGGAGAAGCGTTGGCAATGTTATAGAGGAGCTTAAATCCTTGCGCGATACATACGGCTTCAGGAGCATGCAGTTTTGGGATGACTGTTTCAGCGAGAATAAGGACTGGGTGATGGAATTCTGTTCGCGATATAAGGAAGAAGGCTTCGTCCAGCCCTTTGTGTGCCAGATGCGCGCGGACAATATCTGCAAAAATCCAGACATGATGAAAACCCTAAAAAGTGCGGGGTTGGCGATGGTCTCAATAGGTTTTGAGAGTGGAAACGACCGGATATTAAAGTTCATCAATAAAGGCGCAACCCTTAAAATCAATCTTATGGCCTCGCGCATATGCGGGTCGTTGGGGATAAAGATATGGGCGTATCATATGTTCGGTCTTACGACAGAGACCAACGATGAGGCCTTAGATACGGTCAGGATGATCAGGAAGATCAGGCCGTATCGGTCCAGCGCGGCGTTCTTCACCCCGCATCCGGGCAGTCATTTTTACGAATACTGCAAAAAAGAAGGTCTGTCGTTAGTGGACGAACATGATGATTTCGCGCGTCATCCGGAGGAGGATTCACCGAAGATCAGGGGGATAGACTACAATTTTATGAGGGAGGCCGCGGCAATATCGAAGAGGCCGTCTTCCGGGGTGAGGCTTAAGATAAGGCTCGAGAGGATTATCGCGCACAAGGCAAATAAGCCTTTTAAGGCAAGGCTTGAAAAGGAGATGGCCCTGAATCCCTCGTTGAACAAGATGGCAGTATTGCGTCTGGCGCGTCAGGCAGGCAGAATATGATGACTTGTAACATAAATAATATCAAATATCAAAAATTAAATATAAAAATTGTTGTGTCACTTCGTGACCTATATCCAAGGAGGGGTGTAAGCGACTCCTAAATTTTGATATTTGATTTTTAATTTTTGATTTTAATACAACCCTTATTTAAGTGATAGAACAATATGACATCCTGCGATGTAATAATACCGGTATTTGACCAGCCGGACATGACCATGCATTGCCTGGAGAGCATAAGGACGCGCACAGACAGCCCGTATAATTTTATCCTGATAGATAACGCAAGCTCCGGCCAGACAGAAAATTTTTTAGAAGGCTTTAAGGCGTCGAGCGGCAATGTCAACCTCATCAGAAACAGGCAGAACCTTGGCTGGGTAAAGGCGATAAACCAGGGCATGAGGTTATCACGCGCGCACTTTTTGTGCATAATGAACAATGACACGGTGGTGCGGACGGATGGCTGGCTTTCGAAGCTGATAGCTATCGCGGATTCCGCGCGGGATATCGGGCTCGTCAATCCGTATTTCTCCGCGAAGAAAAAAACTCCCGCCGAAGCGGCCTTTATAGAGATTGACTTCTGCAGGGGTTTCTGCATGTTGATCAAACGGGTGGTCATGGAAAGAATAGGTTTACTGGATGAGGCCTATGGCATCGGCTACTACGATGATGACGACTATTCCATCAGGGCGATACGCGCCGGTTTCAGGTGTGTCAGGGCCAACCACGTCTTCGTTGAGCATCTTCGGGACTCGACATTCTCATCGCTCTTTGAAAGACGCGAACGCGGCGCCCTGCATGAAAAAAATAAAGCGCTCTTCTATTCGAAATGGGGCAGGAGGCTGCGGCTGGCATTTATAATAACAAATAGCGCCGACCGAAAGGTCCTCTCGGACCTCCTGCTTTCATTGGCAAGGGCCCAGCATATAATATATTTGTGGAGCGCCGCAAGGGGGGCCTGCGAGCCCGCGCATATCAACATAAGGTTTAAAGTCCTCCCACCCATCTTTCGCAGCCTATTTTTCGCCGCGGAACTGTGTTTAAATAAGATAAGAGGCGCGTCAAAGAGATATGACATCATCTTTGTCGATGACGCGGCATTGGGCTCGAGGCTTTCCGGGATGAGGCAGAGCGTATATCACGTTAGTATCGAAAAGGACGCTAAAAGGATCCTGGCCCTGGCGGATGCGGCGTCAAGG
>JAHFGN010000042.1:2620-13468 GCA_023247415.1 Candidatus Omnitrophota bacterium | reverse complement strand
AGTGAGAAAGATCGAAAATCTGTTAAATAACCGGCCTCGGAAGTGCTTGAATTATCAAACTCCTCGAGAGGTCATGAAATCCTTAAACGTTGCACTTACTGGTTGAATGTAGCTATTTGATATTATTTATACTACAAGGCAAGATATGATACGGATGCGGACTATATTGGATGTCGCGGATAATACCGGGGCCAGGAGGGCCTCGTGCATAGGCGTTATAGGAAGAGGGAACAGGCGCTATGCCGACGTCGGTGACATCATAACATGCAACATAAAAGAGGCCTCGCCCGACGCGATCGTAAAGAACCACGAGGTCGCGAGGGGTGTTGTGGTGAGGACCAGATTTCCCATAAAGAGGGCGGACGGCAGTAGCTTGAGATTTGACCGGAACGCCGTGGTGATAATTGATAATCAGCTGAACCCGCGCGGCACAAGGGTGTTCGGGCCTGTGGCGAGGGAGCTTCGAGACAAGAATTTTATAAAAATAATATCGCTTGCCCCCGAGGTGATCTAAAGTGCAGAAGATAAAGAAGGACGATATGGTATTTGTATTGAAGGGGAAAGACCGGGGCGAGACAGGAAGGGTCTTCAGGGTATTCTGCGATAGCGGCAAGGCCCTGGTAGAAGGTATAAACTATGTAAAAAAACACGCCCGCAGGACATCGTCCGGCGACGCCCAGTCAGGCGGGATAATACAGAAAGAAAGCCCGATGAGGCTGTCGAACCTTGCCCTCTGGTGCAAGACGTGTAAAAAACCGGTCCGTGTGGGGTTCAGCGTATTGGCGGACGGGACAAAGACCAAGTATTGCAAACAATGCAAAGAGGCGATCTAAAAGCAGTACATAGTACTTAGTACATAGTTAAAAGCAATAACTGATTAAAAGGAAATATGAAAGAAACGCCTAGGTTGTTGGCAAAATATCGAGATGAGATAGTCCCTGAACTGACCAAGACGTTTGGATACAAAAATCGTCTGCAGGCCCCAAGGCTTGAGAAGGTTGTTGTGAATATCGGTATGGGCGAAGCGGTTCAGGACATAAAATTCTTGGAATCCGCGCAGGAGGAGCTTGGCATGATTACCGGCCAACGTCCTGTGATTACGAGGGCCAAGAAGGCCATCGCGAATTTCAAGATAAGGCGAAATCTGCCCATTGGCTGCAAAGTTACGCTGCGCCGCGCGATGATGTATGAATTCTTGGACAGGCTTATAAACATCACAGTTCCCAGGATAAGAGATTTTAGGGGCCTGAATCCGGATTCCTTTGATAAAAACGGCAACTACTCTTTTGGGCTGGATGAGCAGAACATATTTCCAGAGGTAGATCCGGATAAGATGATGAAGACGCACGGCATGGATATAACGATAGTCTTAGACACAAGAACCAGAAACGAGTCATTTGAGCTATTGAGATTGATGGGGATGCCGTTCAAGCATCGGGACACTCTATCATGATTAGCGAATGGTCTCAGGACATAGAATGTCCCGTTGGCAAGAAGGAAAATAATGGCAAAACAGTGTCTCATAATTAAAGCGTCCAGACCGCCGAAGTTCAAGGCAAGACGCCACAACAGATGCAAGCTGTGCGGAAGGCCGCGCGGATTTATGCGCAGATTTCAACTCTGCAGAATATGTTTCAGGGAGATGGCGTCGCGCGGAGAGATACCCGGCATAGTCAAGGCTAGCTGGTAAGAAATAAAATTAAAAATCAAAAATAAAATATCAAAAATGTGGAGTCCTCCGAACCTAAATATAAGGTCGCGACAGCGACACCTAAATTTTGATATTTGATATTTGATTTTTGATATTGACACCGCTATTACAAGGAGTTATATGGCGCTCACAGATCCTGTCGCGGACATGCTTACAGTAATAAGAAACGCTTCTCTTGCCAAAAAAGAGATCGTCGAGGTCAAGGCCTCAAGGCTGAGCGAGGAAATCCTGAAGACGCTCAAAGAATGCAGGTTCATCTCAAATTACAAACTGATAAAAGATTCCAGGCAGGGCGTCATACGGGTCTATCTAAAATACGGCAGGGACTCCAATCCCGCCATAACAGGTCTTCGGAGGATATCGAAGCCGTCTTTGCGTATATACAAATCCAAGGAAGAGCTTCCAAAGGTATACGGAGGTCTGGGCATAGCCATAATATCAACATCCAAGGGCCTCATGACGGACGAAGGGGCGCGCCATGCAGGGCTTGGCGGAGAAGTCATCTGTTACGCGTGGTGATACTAGTGGAAACACATACGAAACCAGAAACCTTAAGTACAGAAACCAGAAAAGCCTTTAATCCGGTTTCTGGTTACTGGTATCTGGTTACTGGTATCTGGTTACTGGTTTCTGGTTACTTATGCTATTACAGGTAGAATAATGTCAAGGATAGGTAAAAAACCGATAGATATACCAAAAGATGTGAAGGTGAGCCCATCGAATGCCCTTGTCAGCGTAGAGGGCCCAAAGGGCAGATTAGAGCTTAAGATACCATATGGTTTCAGAGTTGAGATTAAGGACGGCAAGCTATTGGTAGGAAGGCCGTCAGACCTAAAACAGGACAAGGCCAAACACGGGCTTATACGCAGTCTACTGAACAATATGATTATAGGCGTTACTCAAGGGTATATGAAAGCCCTTGAGATATCCGGTGTGGGCTTCAAGGCTCAGGCCCAGGGGAAAATATTAAGCCTGACGTTGAGCCAGACCCATCCGATCGATTACAAGATACCGGAAGGCATAACGATCGAGACGCCCAAGCCCATTAATGTAATAATAAAGGGCATAGACAAGCGCCTGGTCGGCGAGGTTGCCGCCCAGATACGAGGCTACTATGAACCCGAGCCGTATAAAGGCAAGGGTATAAAATACGCCGGCGAATTTATAAAGAGAAAGGCAGGCAAGGCGGTTGCCGGCGCCGCTGGCGGGGCTTAGATAATGGCGCTACCTAAATGGCAGAGACCATCTGGAAGGCAGAGGCGGCATCTCAGGATACGCAAAAGGTGCGAAGGCACTTCGGATATGCCGAGGCTATGCGTATATAGAAGCCTTAGGCATACCTACGCCCAGTTGATCGACGATATCAAGGGTAATACCATCATCTCTGTCTCTACGGCTGGGCCTAAGATCAGAGAAAAGATAAAAAGCGGCGGTAAGGTAGCGAGCGCTCTATTGGTTGGGGAGGAGCTGGCTGAATTGGCCATCGCGAAGGGATTGAAAAGGATTATTTTCGACAGGGGCGGATACAGATACCACGGAAGGATAAAGGCTGTCGCTGAGGCAGCCAGGAAGAAGGGGCTTGTATTCTAACCAGGTTAGAACAAGGAGATGATAAATATCAAAAATTAAATATCAAAAATCAAAATTTAGGAGTCGCTTGCGCCCCTCCTTAGATATAGGTCACGAAGTGACACAACAATTTTGATATTTGCATTTTGATTTTTGAATTAACACAGCTATTACAAGGAGATGACATTGGCGCATGAGCGTAACAAAACGTCGGAGTTTATCGAAAAGGTCATCATTATAAATAGGGTAGCCAAGGTAGTCAAGGGCGGCAGGCGGTTCCACTTTAACGCCCTGGTGGTAGTTGGAGACGGGAAGGGGCGGGCCGGCCTTGGATTCGGCAAGGCAAATGAGGTCGCCGACGCGATACGCAAGGGTTTGAATGAGGCGAAGAAGACGATGTTCAAGGTTCTTCTAAAAGAGACGACTGTCCCGCATGAGATCATAGGGCATTTCAAGGCCGCCTCTGTCCTTCTCAAGCCGGCAAGGCCGGGAACCGGAGTTATAGCGGGAGGACCGGTCAGGGCCATATGCGAGGCGTTGGGCATAAAAGATATACTGACGAAGAGCCTAGGTTCTAAAAACGCGATAAACGTTTTAAAGGCGGCGATCGACGGGCTTAAACATCTTAGGCTTTCGCGCGAAGAGTCGCAAGATTAGAGAGGGTGTATGAGGTTAAACGAGATCGGATCTCCGGCAGGCGCCAATAGAAAAACGAAACGCCGCGGAAGAGGTTCGGGATCAGGCCATGGCAAGACCTCATGCAGAGGCCACAAGGGCGCGCTCGCAAGGACAGGCACTGCCACCCGCCCGGGATTTGAGGGCGGCCAGATGCCCCTTATCCGCAGACTTCCAAAGAGGGGCTTCAATTCCCGTTTTAAAGAAGAGTTTCAGGCTGTGAACATCGAGAGCCTGAATAGGTTTGAAAAGGGATCCACTGTCGGTCCGGATGAGCTAAAGAAGGCGGGTCTGGTTGGAAGCCTATCCTCCCCCGTCAAGATTTTAGGCGATGGGAAACTTACAAAATCTATTACAATAAAGGCGCACGCGTTTTCAAAAAATGCCGCGGAGAAACTGGCCGCGGCAGGCGCCACGATCGAGCGTATAAAATGTTAGAGGCGTTTTCCAACATAGTCAAGATACCTGATTTACGCAGGAAGATAACCCTGACGCTCATACTCCTGGCTGTATACAGGGTAGGCGCGTATATACCCACACCCGGCGTGGACGGGTTGAAGCTGGCCCAGTTCTTCGCGAATATCGCGAGGACCCAGGGCGGAACGCTCTTTGGGATAATGAATATGTTCTCGGGAGGCGCGATATCGCGCCTGACCATATTTGCCCTTGGGGTCATGCCCTATATCTCCAGCTCAATCATAATTCAACTGTTGACAGCGGTGATACCGGCCCTGGAGAGACTGGCGAAAGAGGGGGAAGCCGGTCATAAAAAAATCATACAATATACGCGATACGGCACTATAGTGCTTGCCGCGATTCAGTCCTTTTTTATCGCCCTTTGGCTTGAGAATCCGGCGCGTTTCCAGGGACTGCAGATAGTCCAGTACCCGGGGTGGTCGTTCAGGTTATTGACGGTCTTGACGCTTACCAGCGGCACAGCGTTTATAATGTGGCTTGGTGAGCAGATACAGGAATACGGCATAGGCAATGGGATGTCCCTGATAATAACCGCCGGCATTATTTCCAGGGTCCCGACAGCGCTCTACCAGGTTTACGCCCTCCTGTCGCCGTTTTCTCCGGAGAAGTCACAGCTGGATATTTTCACGCTCATCCTTATGGTCGTAATGCTGGTTGTGGTCGTGGTAGCGGTTATAATGATAACCCAGGGTCAGCGCAAGATCCCGATCCAATACGCGAAACGCGTCGTCGGAAGGAAGGTATACGGCGGCCAGAGCACGTATATCCCGCTTCGCGTGAACCAGCCTGGCGTTATACCGATTATCTTCGCGCAATCAATAATATTATTTCCAGCTACAATAGCCGGGCTTATTCAAAACAAGTTTCTGCAGGGCCTGGCGGGTTCCCTGACAAGGGGGGAGCTGCTGTACAATACAATATACGCGCTTTTGATAATATTCTTCTCATACTTTTATACGGCGATCACGTTTAACCCGATCGATGTGGCTGATAATATGAAGAAGCACGGGGGGTTTGTGCCCGGTGTCAGGCCGGGCCAGCAGACCGCGGAGCATCTCGATTTCATAATGACCAGGATAACATTCCCGGGGGCTATTTTCCTGGCGATAATAGCGGTCCTGCCAAGTATTATCAGCGGTTCCCTGAAAATACCGTATCTGGTAGCCAGTTTCTTTGGCGGCACAGGGCTCTTGATCATAGTGGGTGTTATGCTCGACACCATGAAACAGATAGAATCGCACCTGCTGATGCGGCACTATGAGGGCTTCATGAAGCGCGGGAAGCTCAAAGGGCGCGTTAGATAAGGTAAAAAATAATTTTTGATTTTTGGTTTGTGTTTTTAATATTTTATTTTTGATATCTAATATTAACCTTATACATATTACAAGGCAGTATATAATGCGATTGGTATTACTGGGGCCGCCTGGCGCGGGAAAAGGGACACAGGGCGCGGTTCTTTCTAAGAGGTACCCGGTGCCGCACATCTCGACAGGAGATTTGCTAAGAGACGCGGTCAAAAACAACACTCCGACGGGAAAAAGGGCTAAAGGATATATGTTGAAGGGCGAGCTTGTCCCGGATGGCATCGTAAACGATATAGTCGTAGGCAGGCTTTCAGGCAAAGACGCCTCACGAGGCTTCATATTAGACGGTTATCCCCGCACAGAGACCCAGGCCCAGATGCTGGATGGGTCTCTTAAGAAACTGCGTATGAAGCTTGACCTCGTTATATATTTCGAGACATCGGAGGCGGTTGCAATAGAACGCCTGTCAGGCAGGAGGATATGCGCGAAGTGCGGCGCGAATTTTCACATAAAGAATATCCCGCCGAAGGCAAGCGGGATATGCGATGTTTGCGGAGGGGGGCTCGCGCAGAGGCCGGACGATTCTAAAGACACGGTTCGGAACAGGCTTGAAGTATATGAGCAAAAGACAAAGTCGCTGGTAGATTACTATAAAGCCAGGGGAATTCTCCGCAAGGTCTCAGGGGACCTGGATGTTGATGAGGTCTTCAAGATCTTGTCGCGCATGTTTCAGGAAGAGCGCCTTGTATGATCACATTGAGGTCCAGGGACGAGATAGCGCTCATCCGCAAAGCCGGGCATGTCGTCAGGGGTGTCCTGGCAGGGATGGAAAAAGAAATAAGGCCTGGGATAACTACCCGGGAACTGGATGATATCGCGATTGGGATAATAAACGCCAACGACGCCCAACCCGCGTTTAAAGGATACAGGGGATTCCCGGCAAGCATATGCACCTCGATAAACGAGGTTGTTGTGCACGGGATACCGTCAAGGCGCGTCCTCAAGGAGGGCGACATTATCTCGATTGATGTTGGCGTAAAGCTGAAGGGCTACTTTGCCGACGGGGCTTCCACATTCGCGGTAGGGCGGATATCGCCTGAGGCCAAAGAATTGATAGAGACAACCCGCCGCGCCCTTACCAAGGGCATCACGATGGCAACCCCGAAAAACCGGCTGTCGGATATATCGCATACGATCCAAACTTACGCCGAGCAGGAGGGTTTCAGCGTGGTCAGGGCGTTTGTGGGGCACGGCATAGGCGCGAAGATGCATGAGGCGCCGGAAATACCAAATTTCGGAAAACCAAACCGTGGGATTCGGCTTGAGCCAGGCATGGTGCTGGCCATAGAACCCATGATCAACGCGGGCGGATATGAGGTTAAGATATTGGACGATGGATGGACAGCGGTGACTAAAGATGGCTCTTGGTCCGCGCATTTCGAGCACACTATAGCCGTATGCGCGGCTGATCCGGAGGTATTGACGGGATGAGTCCGAAAGAAGAGGCCATTGTTGTAGACGGCAAGGTCTTGGAGACCCTGCCAAACGCCATGTTCAGGGTACAGCTGAAGAACGGTCATAAGGTCCTGGCCCACGTATCTGGAAAGATGCGCATGAATTTTATTAGAATCCTCCCGGGAGATACTGTCACCATGGAGCTGTCTCCGTATGATTTATCGCGGGGCAGGATCATCCGAAGGGAGAAATAGGCTTAAAATATGAAGGTAAGGTCCAGCATAAAGAGGATTTGCGCGAAGTGCAAGGTTGTCAAGCGCGGGGGCGTTCTGAGGATTATCTGTTCGAATCAAAAACACAAGCAGAGACAGGGATGAGAGTAGAATGGAGAAACCAGAAACCAGAGCACAGAAACCAGATTCTGGTTACTGGTTACTGGTTACTGGTTACTTATGCGATTACAAGGAGGAATGGTGCCTAGAATAGTTGGTGTTGATGTCCCTAAAGAGAAACGGATAGAAATAGCGCTGTGCTATATTTACGGCATAGGCAGGAGCTCTTCAGGCAAGGTGCTTGCGATAGCGGGCATATCTCCGGACAAAAGGGCGAAAGACCTTACCGAGGAAGAGGTCGCGAAACTCACTTCTATTATTCAGAAGGAATACAAGGTTGAGGGCGATCTGAGGCGCGATGTGAGCGCCAACATCAAAAGGCTTATAGATATCGGAAGCTATCGGGGCTTTAGACATCGCAGAGGACTGCCGGTGAGGGGGCAGAGAACGCGGACAAACGCAAGGACCAGAAAGGGCCCGAGAAAGACTGTGGGAGTAACGCGGGAAAAGGCAAAAAGGAGCGACGTAAAAGGTGGCGGAGAAAACAAAGAAGTTCAAAAAAAGTAAGAAGACCGTAAGGGTTGTTTCGAGCGGCATAGCGCACATACTGGCATCGTTCAATAACACCATTGTCACAATCACCGACAGGGAAGGCAATACCATAGCCTGGGCGTCTACCGGAAGCGCGGGGTTTAAAGGGTCCAAGAAGTCTACACCCTATGCGGCTGGAATGGCCTCTGAGGGGGCCGCCAAAAAAGCGTTGGAGCGGGGCGTCAAAGAGGTGGAGGTCTATATAAAAGGGCCTGGCGCGGGACGCGAGTCCGCGATACGTTCTATCCAGGCAGCAGGGATTACGATAAGGGCTATCAAGGACGTAACCCCCATACCTCATAACGGCTGCCGGGCTCAAAAACAAAGGAGAGTGTAATGGCTAGATATACCGGCCCATCGTGCAGGTTATGCAGGGCAGAGGGCCAGAAACTTTTTTTAAAGGGGACGAAATGCGCGACTGATAAGTGCCCTGTCGCGAAGAGGCAGGTCGCGCCCGGTCAGCACGGCCGTCTCAGAAAAAAAGAATCGAACTACGGCATTCAGCTGAGAGAGAAGCAGAAGGTAAAGAGGATCTACGGCATGTTGGAGAAGCAATTCAGGCACTTCTTCAGGATCGCTGAGCGCTCAAAAGGCGTTACCGGCATCACGCTGCTGCAGTTATTGGAAAGAAGGCTAGATAGCGTTGTCTTCAGGATGCTCTGCGCCTCTTCCCGCAGCTCCGCCAGACAGATGGTTCAGCACGGCTCCATATATGTCAATTCAAAGAGGGTGGACATCCCTTCTTATATTGTTAAAATCGGGGACACAATCGAATTAAGAGGCAAAGAGGCCAGGGTGAAAGCAATAAAAGAACTGCGCGAGAGCCTGAAAGATAGAATGATACCCAAATGGCTGGAAGTAGCGCTCGAGGGTTTAAAGGCCAAGGTCGTCGCCTTGCCGACTAAAGAGGATGTCGGCTTCCCAATACAGGAACAGCTTATAGTGGAGTTATATTCTAAATAAACGAAAGGAAGAGCGAATGGGAATATCCATGCGGAATTTCGAGATGCCAAAGAAGGTGGCGTGTGACGAGTCTTCCTATACCAAGACCTATGGGAAATTCATCGCTGAGCCGTTTGAAAGGGGCTACGGCAGTACAATAGGAAATTCCATGCGGCGGGTCCTCATATCATCCATCGAAGGCACCGCCGTCACTTCCGTAAAGATCCAGGGCGTTCAACACGAATTCTCAACCATACCGGCTGTTGTGGAAGACGCGTCGCAGATTATACTGAATTTAAAGCAGTTGATACTTAAGTCTCACTTCAAGACGCCGAAACCGATGTACATAAACGCGACTAAAAAGGGCGAGGTGACGGCGCTCGACATAGACTCTGATGAAACCGTGGAGATCCTGAACCCGGGCCTGCACATAGCGACCCTGACCAAGAGCGCGAAACTCAACATAGAGATGACATTAGCGCGCGGGAGAGGTTATATGCCTGCCGAGCGCAACAAAAAACCGGACCAGTCGATAGGCGTTATACCGATCGATTCAATATTCACGCCGGTCACAAAAGTAAATTTTCTAGTCGAGAATACAAGGGTGGGGCAGATGACGGATTACGATAAACTCATACTCGAGATTTGGACAAACGGTTCGATAGATCCGAAGGAGGCGCTCCTGTACGCCTCCAATATACTTCAGCGTCACCTCGACGTATTCGTTGAATTAGGCAAGCTCCCCGAAGAAGAGGAAGAGGCCAAAGAGACTGAGGAGGATAAGCTGCTGAAGGAGAAGTTGAAGATACCTATTTCGGAACTGGAGCTGTCGGTGAGAAGTTCCAATTGCCTCAGGGAGGCGAAGATAAAGACCATCGGCGACTTAGTCCATAAGAGCGAAATGGAAATGCTCAAATACAGGAATTTTGGAAAGAAATCATTGGCCGAGATCACCAAGGTGCTCGTCGGTATGGGATTGTCATTGGGCGTAAAGGCCGACGGCGGCCAGACGAAGAAAGCCAAAGAGGAATAGCAAAAATGAGGCATCAGGAAAGGCGCAGCTCATTCTCAAGAAGGCCGAGCCACAGAAAGGCGACCCTGAAAAGTCTCGTCTCGGCCCTCATAAAATTCCAGAGGATAACCACGACTGCGCGCAAGGCTAAGGAGGCCAGGCGATTGGCGGAGAGGCTCATTACCATCGGGAAACGCGATGACCTGTTCGCGAGGCGGCGGGCATATTCTATATTGACGAATAGAGAAGTCGTCCTGAAACTGTTTAAAGATGTGTCCCCGCTTTTTAAGACCAGGTCCAGCGGTTTTACGCGAATCATCCCTTTTGGGTTTAGAAGAGGCGACGGCGCGGCCATGGTCATCCTGGAGTTGACTGAAAAATCCCATATCGAGAAGGCGCCTAAACCGAAGAAGGCCAAAGAATCCAAAAAAGAGCCGGAGAAACCGCACATGAAGGAGGCCCCGCCAGCCCAAACCGCCAAGTCTAAACCTACGCTGGAAGAGGAGAAGGCGCGAGAGAAGGCAAAGATTGAGGAAAGGCGGACCGAGGGCATGAAGAAGGGATTCCTGCAGAATCTTCGCGGCCGCTTCCGAAAAAGAGGTACCGATAAATAGATCCTGGAACATAGCACAAACACCCCCCGCACCTTTAGCGGGGTTTTTTGTTGCCGGAAATTTTTACGGGTGGCATTGGACGGGGCGGGCCAAATTTTATCGTGGGGGATGGGGGGGTTAAGGAGCCCTCACTTTTTTTACCTGTAGTATTGGCCAAACCACCCAC